>CAZXZQ010000168.1:0-6483 GCA_964645215.1 uncultured Rhizobiaceae bacterium
CTTGATGTTCATAATGTCCTGAAATGAAGGGTCCGATGGCTTGTGATTGTTCAACAACAGATCAGAAAATCCAATGATCGCCGTCAGCACATTATTAAAGTCGTGCGCAATGCCACCTGCAAGCTGACCAACAGCCTGCATTTTTTGGCCCTTGGCAAAATTACTCTCAAGCGCTCGTTGCTCGGTGATTTCCATAGCATAAATGATAACGCGCTCTTCGCCTTCACTATTTGCAGGTTCAGAACCGGCATCTGCAACATGACTTACAAAGAAACGAATGAAACGGTTCTCATCGCCATTTAAATGCAGATCAACGGGCTTGATATCCCCCTTACCAGAAATCGCATCTTCAAAGGGGCTGCGTAGCGCATCACTATCTTCTTGTGAAACCATATCAACATATTGCAAACCACTGGAGCCATCCTTCTTGGCAACAATGGAGCTAAACATTTTTTCAAATGGCACATTTGTTCGAATAATCCGACCATCCGCATTGATACCAGCAATGGCTACAGGCGTTGAATTAAAGAAACGGCTAAAGCGCGTTTCAGCGTCGCGCAATGAGTCTGTATCACCCACCTCGGTTGATCTGTTAAGCACAAGCGTACGCGTATTCCCCGGCGCACCATCTGCAGTAAGTGCAGTTTTATAAAACAACCGCGCAGGCAGCATTGTGTCATCACTTTTGACCATATCAAGGTCAAGCACTTTGGTAGTCGCAGAAGTGCCTTCAGGGCTAATCGTATTCAGAAGCGCTAAATTATCTGCGCTGATCAAGTCACGCAGACGCATTTCACCTGGTTGAAAATGCGCAAGGTCTAAACCCAGCCAATCAGCAAGTGTCGCGTTAATATATACAAGCCTGCCCTGTTCGTCTGAAGCCATGAAACCAGCCGGCGCATGATCAAGATACTGGACCGCGTCCTGTAACTGTTGAAACGCGAGCTCTTGGCTAATTCGATCTCGGGTCACATCTGTAATTTGCCAAACAGTCAACGTGCCTGATTGATCATGCGGCTTCATTTCTCTCGCATTTAATCGAAACCATCTGGAGCCTTCATCTTGCGATTGAAGGCCAGAACTTAAACGCACCTCTTCAACATGCGGCTTGCCTGACTTAATGGCATTTACCATGCGATATATAACGTCAGTTGCTTCCGAGTGTTTTGAAAATACAGCTTCAACGCTGGTTATATCTGACGCTTCTTTAAACCCCAAAAGGTCAGCATATGCTTTGTTCGAATATTTAACACGGCCATCAGTATCTGTAACAACAATGCCTGTATCCATATCAACAAGCAGTTGATTGGTTAAATCACTCGCATTTTGACGTGAACTGATTTTCACCATTCCCAGAATAAGAGAGAATAGGAAAAAAATGCCGATCATGGCAAAAACACCAAGAATGCTCACATAGAAAATATCACCCAAGCGCTCTTTGCCCAATACGCCAACAATTGCGATACCAAGGCATAGCAATATGCCAAATACGAGAAAACGGCTAATGCTAGGCGAGCTTTCAAGCGTATCAATAACGGGTGACACTGACTGTTCAGTTGATTGCTTTTGCTCAGGCATTAATTCTCCCCATACTACAGGCTGCCGATTCGCCTCTTTATATTCTACATGATCAGGACTTAATGCGCGTAATATTTATTGTTTTTCGGCAGGTTAGTTGCAAAATTATTAGGCCGTAGATTCATAAATCTGGTTACAGAAATCTATTTGCCTGCAAAAAATGTCATTGAGTTGAAAAAAAACCATTTTTCTGCTATTTAAGACATTCGGGGGCAGTAATTTATAGAGAAAGCATCGAAACACATGCTTTTGGATTACTGGTTTTCTCCTTAATTTTGATGTGGCTTGGGTGTGTATTACCCAAAGGAGTAGAGTAATGGCTTGGTTTCAGTCTTTATTGGAAGCAGAGAACGGTTCCGTACCGCAATTTCTCATAATATCTATATGTGTAATCATTTTATTGATTTTGATTGTATGGATTTTCAGAAAAATAGCAGGCACAGCTGCCAGGAAGAAAGCACGAAATCGCATTCCGCGACTTTCTGTAACGGATTGGACAAGTGTCGGCGAAAAACATCAGCTTGTTTTGGTTAGACGTGACAATGTTGAGCACCTTCTTTTAATTGGTGGCAATTCTGATGTAGTTGTTGAGCAAAATATTGTTCGCGTACAATCAGCTGCAAAACCACAGCCTGAAGCACAAAAACCAGCGCAGGCACCTGCGGCTGTTGAAGCACCAGCTAAAAAAGCTGATGTAGAAGAAAAAAGCGAAACTTCGGATGTTGTAACACCTGTCGTTGCAACGGCTACTGCCGCAGTCGCTGCAGTTGCAACAACACAAGCAGCAGCGAGTGAAGAACCGGCGGCGGCACCTGAAGTTGAAACTTCTGAAGTAAGCACGGCAGTAGAAACCGTGAGTGAGCCAGAAACTATTGTTGAGGCCCCTTCTGTTGAGACAGCAGTACCAGAAACAAAAACTGCAGAATTTGAAAGCGATCTCATTGCTTCAATTTCAGAATCTTTTGACGAAGATGCAGCAACTGAGGAAGCTCAACCTGCGACTGAAGAGCCAACAGTTGAAGTTGAGGTTTCTGAAGCAGCAACTTCAGACAAGGGTGAAGATGAAATGCAACGCTTACTGGATGAGCTTGCAGTTGAAACAAAAGAACCCGCTTAACAGCTTAAATCTTATATTTGTGCATAAAAAAACCGCCTCCGGGCGGTTTTGTTTTTTGTGTCCGAATAAAGCGTATTAATCGTCGCGATAAACTTTTTCTTCTCGCTCATGACGCTCTTGCGCTTCAATTGAAAGCGTTGCGATTGGACGCGCATCTAAACGCTTCAAACCAATCGGCTCACCAGTATCTTCACAATAGCCGTAAGAACCATCATCAATACGTTTTAAAGCTGATACGATTTTATTGATTAGTTTTCTTTGTCTGTCACGCGCACGAAGCTCAATTGAACGGTCTGTCTCAGATGAAGCCCTATCAGCCGCATCAGGCATCTTATTGGTTTCATCTTGAAGCACTGCAATGGTAGATTTTGCTTCTCTTAGAATATCAGAACGCCAATCTTCCAATTTCTTGCGAAAATAAGCTTTTTGCTTATCATTCATGAATGGTTCGTCATCGCTGGGGCGATAATCAATCTCTAGTTCAACAACACCCATAGAATAACCCTCTTTCCTCTTGGCGATATATAAACAGTCAAATGCTATCCCACAAGACGAAAAAATGTATTTCTAATAAAGTTTACTTTTCGTGCTTTGCGATCACGTAATAGGTATCAATTCCCTTTTAATCAGATCTAAAGTCTGATTTTGTATAAAACTAGAATCGCACATAAATGATTTCTGCTTACGATCTGCGTGTTGTTATGATCAAGACACAGATAAATGTAAGCAAAAACAGGAAAACTATAGATGCTTCGACTTTATGTCATGAGACACGCAAAATCATCTTGGGCCATACCTGGTGCACGTGATTTTGACCGCGAACTAAATGATCGCGGCCTGTCTGATCTCGTAAAGATGTCAAAGTTGATCGCAAAAAACGGCTATTCGCCCGAACATATATTATGTTCACCTGCGGTGCGTACAACCCAAACGCTAGAGCATATCCAAGATGCCTTTGAAGATGACCCCAAAATTGTCTTCACGCAGCGGCTTTATTCAAGTGGCTTAGAAGAATATATGGACATCATCAAAGCCGTAGATGATGCAAAATCACTTATGATTATTGGTCACAACCCTATGTGTGGAGGGTTAGCAGCCAGCCTTTCTGGCAGTGGAGACCAAGCCTATCTAGAGAAGATCGCTTATAAATACCCCACATCAGCACTGAGTGTGATTGAGTTTGACTGCGCGCAATGGTCAGATATTGCAAAATTAGAAGGCAATCTTATTGATTGTATTTTTCCTTCAGAAATCAGCAGTTAGTGAACCATTAGTTAACCATTATGAGCAACAATTAGCCAACTCTATTGGCAGGTGATAGTCATGCGTATTCTAAGCCCAGTTCTTTTTCTTCTAACATTCCTTTTTTCGCTTAATGCGTTTGCAAGTGAAGCTAAATTTTATAGCGGCATTCAAGGCAAATGGTCAGGCCCTGGAGAAATTGTTGCAGGAAAATATAAAGGTACCAAGTTTGTTTGTACCTTTGACGGATCTAACCCTGCCGGTAAAACAGGCATGAATATTGATGGCTCATGCCGTGTTGGTGTTTTCTCTCAACCAATGAATGCCAATATCATAAAAAATGGCAATTCATATTCTGGTAAATTTTTAGATGGTGCCAAGGGCGAAGGCATGGATGTTACTGGTGCGCGTTATACACGCAACCGCGTTATTGCATCCATCAAACGCAATAGTCTAGATGGTACAGTTATTACCAATCTTGAAAACCCAAATCAGATGAAGATTACTATTTCAGTGAAGCATGAGGGTAAAAATGTACCGGTCATTGGTATGAACCTTAAGCGCCTTACTGGTTCTGTTGTGACAGGTTCAGTAGACTAAGTTTTCTACTGCCACCAAGTCTGACTATCAATTTCTACATGTATATCGACATCTGCAATTGCAGATAGCATTTGCGCGCATGTTTGGCCGCCAAGATTAAACTCTGGCGCAATATCCGCTAAAGGGACAAGAACAAAAGCACGTTCTGCAATACGCGGATGCGGCAAAGTCAACATATCTGATTTATAAGGCGTGTTATCATAATCGAGTACATCAAGATCAATCGTCCGAGGCCCCCAGCGTACATCTCTAATACGATTTAGGCTCTTCTCAGTGCCCAGACATAAGTTTAGCAACTCCGGCGCTGTCAATCGTGTTTCTACCAACGCACAGGCATTTAGAAACCAATTTTGATCTTCAACACCCCAAGGTGGCGTTTTGTACAGTTTGGAAATCTTTTTGATAGAAACATCAGCATTGCTATCTAACGTATCAAGTGCTGAGCGCATATTGCTAAGAACATCGCCCACATTCCCACCTAAACCTAGATATGCATTTACGCCACTAACCATGTGGCTCATGTAAAATCGTTACTTCCACATGATCTAGTACACCCTGAACAGGTGCATTAGGCTTACGGATTGTTATCTCCGCTTTGGTAATCATCGGAAACTCTTTGCAAAGTGCTTTAGACACTTCCAATGCAAGCGCTTCAATCAAAAATCTGCGCTTGCCTGTGACGATACGCTCAATCACCTGAAAGGCAGTACCATAATCAACCGTACCTTCAATCTCATCTTCTTCTAAGGCTGTGCCACCATCCACATCCAAAGTAGCATCCACAAAGAAACGCTGCCCCAATGTTTCCTCTTCATTGAAAACGCCATGGCGAGCAAAAAACGCACAGTTTTTAAGGCTGATTTTATAATGTGACAATTATTCTTCCCCTTGCGATAAGACCGCATCTGCTATTGCAAGTGCATCAGCATTTGCTCGCACATCATGAACGCGGAATATATGCGCACCTTTCATACGCGCGACGACACTTGTCGCTGCCGTACCAATATCACGATTTTCATCGTCACGACCAGTATAATGACCAATAAACCGCTTGCGTGACGTGCCAATCAAAAGCGGAAAACCCATCGTGTGCAGTTCTTCTATGCGTACCAGTATCTCGATGTTTTCTTGCGGGTCTTTTGCAAACCCAAAGCCCGGATCAAGCACGATATGCTCATTAGCAATGCCTGCTTCTTTCATGCACTCTATGGACTTATTTAGAAATCCCAACTGATCTTCAATAACGTCCTTCGCTTTGGTCCGCTCTCTGCCTGTATGCATAGCGCAGCACCCTGCCCTTAATTTTTGTGCAGTAGCAGCAATATCAGGGTCTTTTTGAAAGCCCCAAACGTCATTAATAATATGTGCGCCAGCCTCTACCGCAAGCTTTGCGGTGGAAGCGCGATATGTATCAATGGAAAGCAACATGCTTTCGCGATCGGCAAGCGCTTCAATCACAGGTAGCACGCGATCCTGTTCTTGTGTTTCAGACACAGGGTCTGCGCCTGGGCGAGTAGATTCACCGCCAATATCAATGATTGCTGCGCCATCATCTGCCATGCGCTCTGCTTGCGCAATAGCAGCCTCGGCATGATTAAACTTACCGCCATCTGAAAATGAATCCGGCGTGACATTTAAAATGCCCATAATAATAGATTTAGAACCAAGCTCTAATTCTTTACCGTGCGCCAATTTCCAAGTGCTGTTTTTAATCACATTACTCATAAAGCGTATTTAAGGGGCCATTGCGCCAAATGCCAGCAATATATTGCCCCCTCTATATTTGTATAAAATATTTAAAGTTTTTTCCCGCTAAGGATGTATTCTTTTCATACTATTTGAGGGCTTGAATAGTGCAAAACAGTCGGTCTTCCCTGCTCGGAAGCCGACTGTTTATTGTTTTCATTGAGAAACCCAGAGTTCTATAATTAATAGAGTTTGAACAT
>CAZXZQ010000169.1:0-6445 GCA_964645215.1 uncultured Rhizobiaceae bacterium
TGTTATTCCAATGCCGGAAGATTGTTACGACCCGAAGGCCTGGGAAGGTGATGCACTTTACCGCCCGGAAAGCAGAACTGCATTCCGTCGCCTTTGTAATCTAGGTCTAACCGAAGCAATCCGTCATGTTACGGATGCAGACAAAACCTATACGTTCTGGGATTATCAAGCAGGCGCTTGGCCCAAGAATAACGGCATTCGCATCGATCATCTTTTAATGTCACCAGAAGCGGCTAAAATGTTACGCCATGCGGACATCGACAAACATGTCAGAGACTGGGAAAAGCCATCTGACCACGTGCCTGTATGGGTGGATGTAGCTGCCTAGCTTTTCTAATAAGCACCACTCTTTTCAATAACCGCATTAAACGCACGCAGCAGATCTCTCTGTTCATACTTATGTGCCTGTAATTTAGGGCGGTTATAAACAAGCTCATGACAGTTCAGCACGGCTGGCAAATGGCTAATATGACCATCATCGGCAAAGCTCTCTGACCAAAAAGCCAACATTAAGTCGGATAAGCTAAACCGGTCCCTCAAATGAAATGGGCCATTCTTTTCGAGCTTCTCGTTGATAATCGTAAAATAACCAATCACCTCTTCAAGCGCATTGTCGCGCACATTATCGACATCGCTTTGATTATTTGTATAGCGCTTGGGAAACCAGTATCGTTTTAACGCAGGTTCCAACATGCCTGAAATATAAAAAACAGAACTCAAGAACTCGCCTCGATCTACATCATCAATCGCTGGGGCAAGGTTTGGTGCTCCGTACTTGTCTGAAAGGTAAAGATTAATCGCTGGCGTTTCGTAAAGAGTTTTGCCTTCTGGCGTAATCAAAACTGGCACCCAACCGGCCGGGCTAATTTTCAAGAACTCTGACGATTTCTGCTCTGCCTTAGATGTATCAACTTCACGCACTTCGTAAGCGATCTCACATTCAGCCATCACTTGCTCAACAAGAGCAGCTCTCGTGAGTTTTCCACCATAAAGAATATACATTTGCGCACCGTATTCGATAATTATCACAGTAGTTTATACGCGCTGAACCACTAATTGAAACGTGATTTGACTTTTAAAGCGTTCCGATTCACACTTTGTGCATGATACGAATATTACTCATAAGCAGTTTGTTTGTGATGGCAGCACCAAGTTTTGCCGGTGAAAATTGCACATGTCGTTATGAAGGTAATGATATTGCCGAAGGTAATACCGTTTGCATGATAACATCGCAGGGCAAAAAACTTGCCCGCTGTGAGCGCATCCTAAACAATACAAGCTGGAAATTTCTTGGTGAGGGTTGCCCTGTCTCATAAGACAGAGCGCAATTTTGCTCTTATTCAGACAGTTGCTGAATTGCCAAGGCGCGATCTTGCGGGCTAGCAATCGCATAAGCTTCATCATGCAATGGCAATATCCATTCAAGCTCTTCCACGTTTGCGCGTCTCTTAGCCTTACCAAGCATAACTAGTCCGCGAACCGGCTCATGTTTGATATGTGTACCTTCAAAAATTGAATAGCCTAAAAGTGCCTCAGCGCCAGTATGGCCTTTTTCATAAGCCGTACCAAGATTGCGAATGCCTTTACGTGCCTGACCAAAGCCAGTTTCATTTTTCAACTGCATACGACCAAGTTCGAATTGCGCATCTGGATGACCGAACACCATTGCAGCCGTTGTATACATCACCATAGCTTGAGGTTTGCTCGGCTTGATGATGGTTCCATTAATGCCTTTGCGATAATAATTACCAAGTGCTACGAGCGCATTTGCACTAAATTGCCAGCTAGGCGTATTTGGGCGTGCATATGGATAATTTCTCGCAATTTCCTGAAAAATGTTAAATGCAGCTAACGGGTCTTTTTGAACACCATCACCGGTTTGATAAATGCGGGCCAATTTCCATTGCGCAGCAGAATTGCCCTGCTCTGCGGCATATTTTAATACTTGTAATGCCTCATCCTTTTTGCCGTCCTTGCGGAAATTAAAAAAGAATTCAAACACTTTCGTTGATCCAGTATCCCCTTTGATGATCTCAGTCGCATCAAAGGCAAGCGCTGATGCTGGCAAACTGGTTGCCAACATAACTGCTAACGATGTGTTTCTAATAAACTTAGATATCGGCATAAGTCACTTTTTCTTTTGCACCACCTGGATGAGTTACAGCGCCATCTTTGGCGATCCCAACCGTTTGTGCATATTTCCAAATAACGCCGGACTGGTAATCTGTTTCGCGGGGCTTCCACTCCTTACGGCGTTTTTCTAGTTCGTCGTCAGACAGTTGATGGTTTAAAATGCCTTCAACTGCATCAATTTCAATAATGTCTCCGTCCTTAAGCAGCCCGATTGGGCCACCGACAGCGGCTTCCGGCCCTACGTGACCGATACAGAAACCGCGTGTGGCTCCTGAAAAACGACCATCCGTAATGAGCGCAACCTTGTCGCCATTGCCCTGACCGTAGATAGCAGCAGTCGTGGCAAGCATTTCACGCATGCCCGGCCCGCCTTTTGGCCCTTCATATCGGATTACCAAGACTTCACCTTCTTTATAATCGCGGTTATTGACTGCTTCGAAACATTCTTCTTCTGAATCAAAGCAACGTGCAGGACCAGAAAATTTCAGCTTGGACATGCCAGCGACTTTAACAATCGCACCGTCTTCCGCGAGATTACCTTTCAAACCAACAACGCCACCTGTTACGGTAATCGGATCATTGGCCGGACGAACAACATCTTGTTCGTCATTCCATTCAACATGCTCCATGTTTTCGGCCAAAGTACGGCCAGTCACAGTTAAACAGTCGCCATGCAGGTATCCATGGTCCAAAAGTGTCTTCATCAATAGTGGAATACCACCTGCTTCAAACATGTCCTTGGCAACATATTTGCCGCCAGGTTTCAGATCAGCAATATAAGGTGTTTTCTTGAAAATCTCTGCAACATCAAAGAGATCAAACTCAATGCCACATTCGTGCGCAATTGCTGGCAAGTGAAGCGCAGCATTTGTAGAACCGCCGGAAGCAGCCACAACAGCTGCCGCATTTTCGAGCGCCTTAAGAGTAACAATATCGCGAGGGCGAATGTTCTTTTCAATTAATTCCATCACTTTTTCGCCGGATGCATAGCAAAAACGGTCACGAATTTCGTAAGGCGCTGGAGCACCACAAGAGTATGGAAGTGCTAAACCAATTGCCTCGGCAACTGTTGCCATTGTATTCGCTGTGAACTGAGCGCCACACGAACCAGCAGACGGACAGGCAAGCTGTTCGATCTCTGCAAGATCGGCATCTGACATATCACCAACAGAGTGTTGGCCAACCGCTTCAAAAACATCCTGCACCGTGATCTGCTTACCGCGGAAAGTGCCCGGTAGAATTGAACCACCATAAATGAACACAGAAGGGACGTTGAGACGAACCATCGCCATCATCATGCCCGGTAGAGATTTATCACAACCCGCAAGACCAACAAGCGCGTCATAACAATGGCCACGCATTGTAAGCTCGACACTGTCTGTAATTACATCGCGCGAAACAAGTGATGCCTTCATGCCTTGGTGGCCCATTGCAATGCCATCTGTCACGGTAATCGTACAAAATTCGCGCGGTGTGCCTTTTGCAGATGCAACGCCCTTTTTAACAACCTGTGCCTGACGCATCAGCGCAATGTTACAAGGCGCAGCCTCGTTCCAACAACTGGCAACGCCAACCAATGGCTGGTCAATTTCATCTTTCGACAATCCCATTGCATACAGAAATGCTCTATGTGGCGCTCTGGTTGGCCCATAGGTCGTATGCCGTGATGGCATTTTTGTTTTGTCAAAAGTTTTTTTGGTCATAAAATTTCCCCTACCCAAAATAAAAATCGCTCTCACCAACCAATGATGCTTCAGTCAAATTTCAGTTTTGGTAGCTGAAAGTGAACTGACGCTCATTTGTGGCACAAAAGCGGCAAACTCATTCTTATTCTTATATTCTAAAAGTCTGGTAAATGCTGTTGCAAAATGGTCACGTTTTTGGTTCTCTTTGTGTATAATTTTGGCAAGGAGCGAGAGTTTGGCTGAGGAAAACTTCTTTGAAAGCGCTTATATACTGAAATCAGCAGAAGAAACGGTCAAAATGTATGACCGCTGGGCCGAAGTTTATGACCGCGATCTTGGAAATGGTGAATATCAGCAACCAGTACGTTGTGCAGACGCTTTATTTAAAGTTCTAAGTGATTCTCAAGCTAAAATTTTGGATGTTGGATGCGGGACTGGCCTTTCGGGTCTTGCATTGCGCGAAAAAGGATATGCGGATCTTGACGGCTGCGACCTTTCTCAAGGCATGTTGGATAAAGCATCAAAGTTAGAAATTTATAATCGTCTATTTACCTGCAACCTCAACGAGCCACCACTTGATGTTAAAGATGGCGCTTATGATGCCGTTACTGCGGTTGGCGTCTTTTCCTTTGGACACATAATGCCGGAAGCAGTGGAGGAATTGCTGCGCATTACAAAACCGGGAGGCCGTATCATCATTGGGCTTAATGACCATTATTACGATGAAGGTTCACTAACTAAGAAGCTTGATGAACTGGAAGCAGCCAAAACACTTGCGATTGTGAAGCAAGAGCATGGCGCACATATTCCAGGCAATGATTTAATGGGTTGGGTTTTGACTTTGAGGAAAATCTAAGTAAGCTGAAGGCAGCTCGTGTGGGAGCGTGGGAAATGGCAAAAAAATCTGAAAACAAAGAATTTCGAATGAAGTTTATGGGAGCATGTGGTGGGCTCATGCTCGGTATCGCAGCACTTGCAACATCAATAGTTGGTACGGAGGGGATATTTAATGACGGCAATATCGACTGTGAATTGGCCGTTAATTTGATTACTGGAGCTAATAATTTCGAAGGTAAAAACGCAGATATTTACAATGAAACTGTGCAAAGATATTACATACCGGAGTGTTTAAACACAGACATTGAATCCAATAAGGAAAATCCTTATATTATGAACAGAAAGGAACCATAAATGACCGCATTAGGATCAATAGTTGTTGCCTTTTTTGTAATTGGCTTAATCTTGCTGGCATTCGCTGCAGGCATGTATTTTGAACAGAATTACGATCAGAATGATCGTCTAAAAGACAGCTAATCACTCACCCTACTGAGTGCCACTTCAACGCGTTCCATCTGGGTTTGATAATCTGTTAGCTTGGCGCGTTCTTCTTCCACGACTTCCGCAGGTGCATTGGCAACGAATTTTGCATTACCAAGCTTACCCTCCAACCGTTTGATTTCACCGCCTAGTTTCTTGAGTTCTTTTTCAAGACGCGCGCGCTCTTCATCAAAATCAATCACACCTTCAAGTGGTAGACAATACGTCGCCTCACCCACAACGATTTGCGCGGCAGCTTTTGGTGTTGCATCAATCAGCTCAGGTGCTTCAACACGCGCGAGTGTCGAGATTGCAGAGGCGTGCGTTTCAACGCGGGCCTTGGTTTCATCGTTCGCATCAACAATTTGAAGTTTAAGAATATCAGACGGTTTAATATTCATCTCGGCGCGAACAGACCGTACTTGACCAACAAGCTCAATCAGCCAGTTAATTTCATCCGCTGCATCTGTGTCTTCCACTTCTGATACTGGCCATTCGCCATGGCAAAGCAGTGTGTCGCGATCGCCTGTTAGCGCATAAAGCTCTTCAGTCATGAACGGCATAAATGGATGAAGCAGCGCATAGATGCGATCAAGCACATAAGCAGCGCAGGCCTGTGCTTCTGCCTTGGCGCTTTCGTCGTCCCCATTGAAAATCGGCTTCAAGAGTTCGAGATACCAGTCACAGAATGTATTCCAAACGAATTTATATGCGCTACCGGCTGCATCATTGAAGCGATATTTCTCGATGTTTTCCGTTACTTCAGTCACGCATTTAGAAAGTTCCGTTAAAATCCAACGGTTTACGGTGAGCTTTACAGAACTTGATTCAAACGCAGGATCAAGCTTCACACCATTCATTTCAGCAAAACGCGTTGCATTCCAGAGCTTGGTGCCGAAGTTGCGATAGCCTGCAATACGAGCGGGATCGAGTTTCACATCCCTGCCCTGTGCGGCCATGATTGCCAATGTGAAGCGTAATGAATCCGCGCCGTATTCGTCAATTAAATCGAGCGGGTCAATCACATTGCCCTTGGATTTTGACATCTTCGCGCCGTGCTTATCGCGCACGAGTGCGTGCACATAAACCGTATGGAATGGTTCGACGATTTCACCTGCTTCATCCTTCATGAAGTGGTTGCCCATCATCATCATTCTAGCTACCCAGAAGAAGATGATATCAAAGCCGGTTACCAGCACATCGGTCTGATAATATTTAGCAAGCTCAGGCGTTTTGTCCGGCCAACCCAAAGTAGAGAATGGCCACAAGGCCGAAGAGAACCACGTATCGAGCACATCCGGATCACGAGC
>CAZXZQ010000170.1:0-6407 GCA_964645215.1 uncultured Rhizobiaceae bacterium
TTATTTTTTAACCGAGATCAACGAAGAATTTTTTTCTACTGGAAAAGGTCAGGAATATATAATGACCACACCAGCACGAAGAACCGGAAAGCTGGAAGAACTTTCTGCACCCTTTATGTTATTGGCAAGCGAGGCAGGGTCTTTTGTCAACGGCGTAGCCCTACCTGTAGATGGGGCCAATAGCATTGGAAATATGTAATCGAACTTCAATAAACTCAATTGCTTGATAGATTAAATTAATTTGAAAGGTAATCCATTATGACCGCTACAAAACTTAAAGCAGGGCAAATTTTTCCCGCTATCACAGTCAAAAAACTAGGGGGTGGTGAAATCAATTTGCAAATGCCAGCAGAACCTTGTGACTGGCGTATGATCATTGTCTATCGCGGCAAACATTGCCCCTTTTGTACGGAATACTTGATCGAATTAAACGACTTGGTTTCAGAATATATCGAAGCAGGAGTTGATGTGGTTGCTGTATCCGGTGACAGTGAAGAACGGGCAAAAATTCAAGCGGCAGAAGTAAATCCCAAATTTGATATCGGATATGAATTAACCATTGAGCAAATGCAGGAACTTGGTCTGTATATTACTATTCCTCGTTCAGAACTTGAGTCAGACCGCCCATTTTCCGAACCTGGACTGTTCATCGTTAATCACAACGGCGAAGCGCAAATAATTGATATATCCAATGTGGCGTTTTCCCGCCCCGAACTGAAAACAATGCTTAGGGGCTTAAAATATATTCGCGAACCTGGGAAAAATTACCCAGTTCGGGGGACTTATGAATAATACGTGCAATAGTTTCACAATCATTAATAGGACCTGAACCTAGAAATACTGGAAAAATTATGACTGACCAAACATACCCACTACGGATTGATTTTGTATCCGATGTTGTGTGCCCTTGGTGTGCGATTGGTTATCATCAATTGAAGATCGCTTTAACCACCACGGGTATTAAAACGCATATACATTGGCATCCCTTTGAACTTAATCCAGATATGCCCTTAGAAGGCAAAAATGCGATTGAATATGGTGCACAGAAATATGGCAGTACTTTAGAAGAAACACACCAAAAATTTGAACGCATTACGGCTGCTGGAAAAGCTGCCAACTTCGATTTTAGACTTAGTGACGAGATAAGAATATGGAATACATTTTCTGTTCATCAACTGATCCATTGGGCAAATGAATTCGGGTTGGCGCACCCTTTAAAAATTTCCTTATTTTCAGCGCACTTCACGGACAACCGGAATCTTTCTGATATTCAGACCCTGGCCGAGTTAGCTCAACAAGCTGGCCTTGATCGTGATGAAGCCATTAAAGTTCTAGAAGAACAACGCTATGCAGCCGATGTTCGCGAACAAGAAAATCATCGGCTTCAGAAAGGTATTAGTGGAGTTCCAACAATAATCTTTGACAACAAACATCTTGTGACAGGTGCACAAGGCACTGAAAACTATGTTCGTATTCTTAGGCAACTCACTAATGTGAAAGCTGACGCATCGTAATTGACTATTTTATTGTTAGTGGAAACACAGATAAATCATAACTATCAGAGCAACCTCAGCAACATGCTCAGTAAACTATCAAGTCTCAAAGCTCAAAATTTTTTATTTAATCAAGGAGTATATCATGTCAATTGTAGTAGTCGTAACATTCAAAGCCAAAGAGGATCGGTATGCCGATTTAGTAGCACTCGTAAAAACCTTGTTGCCGGTCACGTCAGCACGACCTGGAGCTGAATTAATCCGTTCGGCTGGCAATCCAGAAACCGCAACAATAGTGGTCTACGAAAAGTGGGATGAAGTCGAGAGTTACCAAAATTACAGACAGTGGAGCAGTGAAAACCGCGACCCCACTGTTTTGATTTCAATGTTACGAGAAGCACCTGAATCAGAGCAACTCGAGCATATATTCTAGTCTAACATTCGGTTGGATTTCAAATCAGAACACAAAACGCCCAGGAGCATATAATGAAAAAATCAGCACTCTACCAGCCTCCTAAAGTTTGGAAATGGGAATCAAAAAGCAACGATATGTGGGCCGACATAAACCGGCCTATTGCGGGTTCAACTCATAACAATGAGTTACCAGTGGGCGAAAACCCAATTCAATTATACTCGCTTGGAACATCCAACAGTATCAAAGTCGCCGTTATGTTGGAGGAGTTGTTAGCCTTGGGGCATGTTGGCGCCCGCTATGACAAGCATGAGGTTGATATATTCAAGGGTGAACAGTTTAGTAGTGGATTTGTGGAAATTAATCCAAATTCAAAGATCCCAGCAATCGTTGATTATGAAACACCCACGCCAACGCCTGTATTTGAATCCGGTGCAATATTGATGTATTTAGCGCAGAAATTCGACGCGTTTTTACCACGCGACAGCACAGCACAAGCGCAATGCCTCTCATGGCTTTTTTGGCAAGTTGGAAGTGCACCTTATCTCGGCAGCTTTGGATATTTTTACAAATTTGCGCCCGAGAAAATTAAATCGGTCATTGATCGTCATACCATGGAGGTCAAGCGTCAACTTGATGTGATTGACCGACATCTTGCAGAAAACGAATACTTTTGCGGTAATGAGTATACCATCGCGGATATCGCGATTTGGCCTTATTATAACACGCTTTTGTTTGAAGATGGATATGGCGCCTCAGAATTCATAGATGCAAATTCCTACACAAATGTCGGCCGCTGGGCAAAGCATGTCATGGAACGAAAAGCTGCGAAACTGGGTTACAGTGGTCGAACTACGCCTTATGATCCAAGGTGATAATGGTCAAATTTAAGTGGTTTTAAAATTGCGTAGACCGCACAAATTCGTGCCGCCTATGCAATTTGTCATTTTTTCAACGTGACAAGTACAACCGTCGCAGGGTCTTTGTGGCCTTCATACATTCCGCCATCGCCAACAAATACGAAGTCTTGATCTTGGCCCAACGGATATGGCGCGATTGCCGTGCAGCCGTTGCAACCATGAGCAAATAATTCTGTGATAGTGCCATCGGTTTCAACTTGCATTAATTCGTCACTGTGAGTGGTATACAAGATTGCACCATTTTGTCGGATCCAGATATCGTCAATACGGCCTGTCTCGGCAATCTGCTTCGGCTTACCCACTGGATTACCATCCGTATCGAACTTAATCTCGAGCAAGTTACCATGTGACGTATTCGACACAATCACCCCGTCTCCACGCAACTTCAAACCATTTGCCCCGGGTAGAAACACGGGTTGATCAGGTATTTGAGCCAAAGCTGGATCTTGAACCCAGGGTGTGATTTTCCTTGCCTTAACATCCACTCTCCAGATCGTCGCGGCCATTGAATCTGCTACTAAAACTGTCCCATTTGGCAACGACATGATACCGTTTAGAACCAAGGCATTTGGTGTGGCAAACTGGTCAACTTCATTGCCATTTTTATCCAGAAGAACAATTTTTTGGGTTTTTACGAAATCTGGCCCCTCCAGGAAGTGCATACCACTCGCGACGACAATGTAACCTGATTCAACAGCTAGCAAACTCAAAGGGTAGTCATTGAGTTTGGCAAAAGTGGTGACATTTTCATCTGCATGCATAACCTCAATTTTCTTATTGAGGTAGTCGGTAAATAGCATGCGCCCATCCGGAAGAACCTCAAGGTTTTCATGATAGGCACCATGCGGAAATGTGGCCAGAATGCGTTGATGAGCTAGGTCAGAAGCAATTGCCGTCACATTGAACCCAAAAAGGGCAAAGCATATTGCTGATGCTAATCCAAAAACCTGTGATAAAATGCTGTATCGAATTGAAAATTTCATAAGTTCCTCGATTGATATTTGTTAATATAACTTAGTGCTAATCGTCTCCAAACCAAGTTAATTGCTTAACTAAGAAGATTTCTGCCAGGAGACTTTTTGAAACGGCGCATCCAGCGGCGTTTTAGCCAAGTGGTTTGTGTAGTTCGACATCACTTTCATAGCCACACCTAAAATCACTTCCAGGATATGACGTTGGTTGAAGCCTGCATCTAAAAATGCCTGTACGTTGGTGTCACTGACATTACCCCGATCACGAATTACGTTGAGCGTAAAATCACGCAATGCTTCCAGGCGCGCATTGGGTAGTGGAGTTTCATCACGTAGTGCTTGTGTAATAGCATCATCCACCTTCATGCCTTTGGCAATAACCGTATGTGCGGGAACGCAGTATTCGCAATTGCTTTCTACGTTGGCCGTCTGCCAGATCACTGTCAGTTCGTCATTGTTAAAACTTGAGTTATTGAAAAGCTCACCAACCTTTCGATAACCCGTTAACAAGCTAGGTGCACCAGCCATCACTCCGTGAAGGTTTGCAATCATGCCGTTCTGTTTTTTTGATGCAGCTAATAACTCTCGGCTATCTTCTGGCGCATTGGTCTCGTTGTAAATGGTAAATTCAACCATTTTATTCTCCTGTTTGTAATTTGAATATTGGTATCAAGTCCCGTGTCAGTCCTTGCTCATTGTAAGGCTTCCGGAAGAGCCGTCACGATCCATGGGAAAGCCCATAAAATAAAAATCCCGAAAATAAAGACACCAACAATGGGCCATGCTGCTCGGAAGATTTCAACCGTCTTTAGGTCGGTAGCACCTTTCATCGCAAACAATGTATATCCAAAGGGTGGAGTAAGGCTTCCAACAGTCAGATTGATCAAGAAAATGGTCCAGAACCAAATAGGGTCAAATTCAAGTGCCTTGAGGATTGGTTGATAAATCGGGATTGCCAGAAGCATGAAAGCGATCTGGTCAATGAACATGCACATGATAAACGGGATCAGCATCAAGACCAAAAACATAAGATCCGGTCCAATTGCAAGATCAGTAGAAAATGCAACAAGCCCACGGGTGGCACCTGACAATGACAGAAGCTGAGCAAATAGCTTGGCAGAGCAGACGATGATCAGTAATACCGCGCTGATTTTCACAGCTGACGAAATCGCATCGCGTAACATTGCCCATTTTAGTTCACCAAACACAGCTGATACGATCATTGCCCCGACCACACCAGTTGCAGCACTTTCAGATGGTGTGGCAACGCCCATCATGATCAAACCCATGACTGAGAAGACAACCAACAGAAATGGCATCATTCCGCCTAATGCCGACCACATAGAACCTTTTCTTTCCACAACAGCTGCAGGCAGGTTCTTGGCTGTTACCAGAACGTATATGAGCGTAAGGGTTGCAAAAAGCAAACCGGGCATGATACCCGCCACCAAAAGGCCTGCAATCGAAACGTCGGCCAAAGAACCAACTATGATAGCCAAAAGTGAGGGTGGAATAATCGGCGCAAGGGATGCCCCCGCAAGGATGGTGCCAGTTGACAACCCGGTGTCATATCCGCGCTCCCGCATCATCGGCAATAGCGCACTACCAAGCATTGCTGCCACTGCCACGGCAGAGCCAGACAGAGCTCCAAAAACCGTTGCGAGGAGTATCACAACAATATAAAGCCTACCGCGTACAGCACCAACAAGTCGGTCCACACTGTCAAACAGCAGGTCAACAGAGCCCGAGCGGAAAAGGATTTCCCCCATCAGAACAAAAAGCGCAACGGTGATGAGGGTTGGCGATGTAGCGGTTTCGTAAATACTGTTTGTAAACAAGCCAAAGCCACGCGTGCCAACCAGAAGCAGCATCCCAACAATATTGAGAGTTAGGAATGCAATAAAGACGCGCGAACCCAGCAAAAATAAAAATAGCAGGAACGCAACAGCCAACGGCAATAGGATATACCAAGTCATGACTGAGTATCCTTATCAAAAACCTGACGTAAAAAATGACTGGCAGCGCCAATCAGACCGAGGGCAATCAACGCTGTAAATCCCCATCTTGGAATCGGATGTGCAGCATTCGTTAAAAGCCCCTGTTCAAATTGTTTAAACGCCTGCCCGGTCACGATCCACCCGGCCATTGCACAGGCTACGGTAGCGATTAACGCATTAAATCGGCCAAGAACACTGGCGTAACGGTGCGGCAAGGATTCAGGTACGATGTCAACCGCTATATGAGCATTTTGTCGAGTCAATTCTGGAAGAGCCGCAAAAATCAAAACTGCAAGGCAGTAGCTTACAGCCTCCCCAGCCCACGTTGACGGCGCGTTAAATAAATAACGTGCTATCACGCTGTAGACAAAAAGAGCTCCAGCTAATGCAAGAGCAAGCCACGCAAGCGCAAACAACACTCGCGTAGCTTCATCATGTAGCCAAAGGATTTTTTTAATCATCAAAAACCCTTGCTATGCTTAGTCTGCTAAGCCTGCCTCGCGGGCGATCTTACGAAGCTCTGTTGTTGCCTCTGGCGCACCTTTCATGCCAATTGCCCAGACACCCTGAGACCATTGAGTATTGAGCTTTTCAGCCTCAGAAGCAGAAAAAGA
>CAZXZQ010000171.1:0-6399 GCA_964645215.1 uncultured Rhizobiaceae bacterium
AAATCACTTCGGCGCCATACGAATAGCACCATCAAGGCGGATGGTTTCACCATTTAACATCGCGTTTTCACAGATAGAAAGTGCCAGTTTCGCATATTCAGTAGGTTCCCCAAGGCGAGAAGGGAACGGGATCATCGCAGCAAGCGCATCCTGCACTTCCTGAGGCATTCCCTTTACCATTGGTGTACCGAAAATACCTGGTGCAATCGTCATCACCCGAACTCCATTGCGAGATAAATCCCGCGCCATCGGCAGGGTCATACCAGCAACAGCAGCCTTAGAAGCGCCATAAGCAATCTGACCAATTTGGCCATCAAACGCAGCAACAGACGCCGTATTGATAATCACGCCGTGCTCACCATCTTCATTCAAAGGGTCACGCGCAATCATGCCAGCGGCCGACTGACTTGCCACGTTAAACGTACCAATCAGATTAATTCCGATAATCTTGTTGAAGAGGTCAGGGTCATGCGCATTACCTTCACGATCAACCGTCTTAGCCGCCCAGCCAACACCGGCACAGTTTACGCAAATGCTTTCCTGCCCATGTGCTTCACGAACTAACTTGATACCCGCCGCAACGGATGCGCTATCCGCAACATCCACTTTAGCAAAAACTCCGCCAATATCACTGGCAACTTTTTCACCGCCCTCTTCGTTGATGTCAAAAATGCCAACTTTAACGCCTTTTTCTGCCAACGCACGCGCTGTTCCTTCACCCAGCCCAGAACCGCCACCGGTTACAATTGCTGCAAGCCCATTGTTCAATTCCATAATTATACCCTTTCAATCGCGATTGCAGTGCCTTCACCGCCGCCAATACAAACTGCAGCAAGTCCACGTTTTTTATCATGTGTTTCCAACGCATTGAGGAGCGTCACAATAATCCGTGCTCCAGAAGCCCCAATTGGATGGCCCAGCGCACAAGCGCCGCCATGCACATTGACTGTTTCGCGGTCGAGACCAAATTCATGCATGAATGCCATTGGAACAACGGCAAACGCTTCGTTGATTTCCCATAGATCAACGTCATCCTTGGTCCAGCCGATTTTTTTCATAAGTTTTTTGGCAGCAGGCACCGGTGCCGTTGTAAACCAACCCGGTTCATGTGCATGGCTTTCATGACCATGAATAACCGCACGAATTTCCAAACCTTCACGCTCCGCAACACTTTCCCGCGTAAGAACAAGTGCAGCGGCACCATCTGAAATAGAGGATGCATTGGCAGCCGTTACAGTACCGTCTTTCTTGAAGGCCGGTTTGAGATTTGGAATTTTCTCAGGCATCGCGTTTTTAGGCTGCTCATCACTTGCAATCTCAACCGAGCCTTTGCGTGTTTCATAGCTAACGGGTGAAATCTCATTCGAAAATTTGCCTTCTGCCTCCGCAGCAGTAGCATTCTCCAATGATTTCAATGCGTAAGCATCCTGCGCTTCACGTGTAAACTGGAATTTCTCCGCACAATCTTCAGCGAATGTACCCATGAGACGCCCCTTATCATAGGCATCTTCCAACCCATCCAGGAACATATGATCAACGACCTGACCATGCCCGAGCCGCGCACCACCGCGCATTTTATCAAGCAGATATGGCGCATTGGTCATAGATTCCATGCCGCCCGCGACAATAATCTCACCATTTTCAGCCTTAAGCTGATCAAACGCGACCATGGTTGATTTCATGCCAGAACCACACATTTTATTAAGCGTGGTTGCAGGAACGCCCTTGTCTAACCCTGCTGAAAAAGCAGCTTGCCGCGCCGGTGCTTGGCCTTGGCCAGCAGAAAGCACATTGCCCATAATAACTTCGTCGATTTTCGCTGGATCAAGCTTTGCATCTTCGACGGCTGCTTTAATCGCTGCACCGCCGAGTTCTGAGGCCGTAACAGATGAAAATTCACCCTGAAATCCCGCCATCGGCGTGCGCTTTGCGCCTGCAATCACAATTCTATCTGTCATTATTAATATCTCCTCGACTTATCAGACAATCAATATCGCCCGGAAATCATTCACATTGGTTCCTGTTGGTTCTGATATAAACAGTGCGCCGATTTTGTCAAAGGCAGACCACGCATCATTATTCTGCAAATATGAACGCACATCAATGCCTTGAGCGCGCATTTGCGCAACTGTTTGCCCATCAACGAATGCACCTGCATTATCCTCGCTCCCATCAATGCCATCAGTATCGGCACTTAGAGCGTAAATTCCCGTCTCACCTGCGATTTCCAAGGCAAATGACAATAGAAACTCCGTATTTCGCCCACCTTTGCCATTACCTTTAAGCGTTACCGTTGTTTCTCCACCTGAAAGAAGAAGCACAGGTTTTTTAAACGGTCTGTCTCGATGCAGAATTTCCTTTGCAATAGCCGCTTGTGTTCGAGCTGCTTCCCGCGCTTCTCCCTCAATTGCATCTGAGAGAATATGTGCCTCGATGCCAGCATCCTCCGCAAGGGCTTTAGCTGCCTCTAGTGACTTTGCAGCAGATGCAAAAATATGATACTCAGCCCGCGCCAGTTGCGGATCAGTTGGCAGAGGTGCATTCGCAGCAAGTGAATTCATATGCGCCATCACCGCTTCGGGCAGTTCCATCTCATATTGCTGAACGATGGAAAGTGCATCTTCACGCGTCGCAGTGTCTGCAACGGTAGGGCCTGATGCAATAAAATGCGCATGGTCACCCGGAATATCTGACACAAGTAACGACACAACTTTAGCCGGATGCGCAGCAAGTGCAAGGCGACCGCCTTTGATAGTAGAAATAGCCTTACGTACTGTATTCATTGCAGAAATTGGCGCGCCAGACGCAAGCAATGCTTCGTTGACTGCTATCTCGTTCGCGAGTGTCAAACCTTGCGGCGGTGCTGGTAAAAGGGCAGACCCACCACCGGAAATAAGCGCTACAACCAAATCATTTTCTGTGAGGTCTGATACCGCATCCATAATGCGCTCAGCACCTTTTAAGCCAGCTTCATCCGGCACCGGATGGGCAGCTTCAATCACCTCGACATATCGGCAATCGCATGCATAGTCGTAACGTGTGACGATCACCCCCTCGATGGGCGTATTGTGTTTTGCCTCCCACGCATCCTCAAACGCGTGCGCCATCTGCGCAGACGCTTTGCCCGCACCAATGACAATCACTTTGCCTTTTGGTTTTTCAGGTAGAAAATTTGCAATATTTTTATGCGGTTGAGCAGCATCTACCGCTACATGGAAAAGGCTTTCGAAAAATTCATTAGGATTTAAAATTCTTTGCATGACATAGGTATGAATTAGATGCATTCTCTGGTCAACAACGAAGAAATGCCAATGGGTTTATTGAATATGATCACTGTATGGGGACGTAAAACATCCAGCAACGTGCAAGTCGTTATGTGGGCGGCGGCAGAGCTTGGACTTGAGGTCGAACATATCAATGCAGGTGGTTCATTTGGCGGCACAGATACACAAGAGTTCATTGCGATGAACCCAAATCGCCGTGTGCCTGTAATCAAAGATGGCGATTTGGTCTTGTATGAGAGTTCGGCAATTCTCCGCTATCTCGCAGCTGAATATGGCGATGGCACCTTCTGGCCGATTGACAATAAAAACCGCGCAAAGCTGGACATCTGGGCAGAATGGACCAAAAACACCATTTGCCCTGTCCTAATTTACAGCATTTTCTGGACCCTTGTTCGAACATCATCTGCTGAACGCGATATGGATGCATTGGCAGCAAGTGTGAAAGAGATTTGCCTTCTCATGCAACAGGCTGAAACGCAGCTGGAAGGCAAAGATTATCTAGGCGGCAACAGTCTCACCTTTGCCGACATCATGTTTGGTCATGTCCTCTATCGCTATTTCACATTGGGTTTTCAACGCTTAGACCTTCCTAATCTGCAAGCCTATTATGATCGTCTTACATCGCGCCAAACTTACCGGGACAATGTCATGATTGACTACAGCCCGCTTCAGGTTGATTAATAAGTGCATGACCGAAGAAACCTATCTCACCGCCACCCATTGGGGTGTTTATGAAGCAGAAGTTGAAGATGGCAAAGTATCCGCACTTCGCGACTTTGCGGAAGACAAAGACCCCTCACCCATTGGCCATGGCATTGTAGATGCCCTTTACGCGCCGAGCCGAATTACCGCTCCCATGGTGCGTGAAAGCTGGTTGCGTGATGGCCCGGGCAGCAACACACATCTGCGCGGCAAGGAAGCCTTTGTCGAAGTTGATTGGGAAACAGCAGAAAAGCTCGTTGCAGAAGAAATCACTCGCATCCGCGAAGACCATGGCTCTAATGCGATTTATGCAGGCTCTTACGGTTGGGCAAGTGCGGGCCGGTTCCACCATGCTCAAAGCCAATTAAAGCGATTTTTGAATTGCACTGGCGGCTTTACAAGCTCTGTCTTCACCTATTCCTTTGCAGCAGCTGAGGCGATGATCCCACACGTGCTTGGTTCCTATCGCGAATTTTTAAACACCACTACAAGCTGGAGCTCGATTGCTGAGAGCGGCGAACTGGTTATCGCCTTTGGTGGCATTCCACTTAAAAACGGGCAGATTGATGCAGGCGGCCTCGGTGCACATCGTCAAAAGGAAGGCATCACAAATGCCCATGCGGCGGGCGTGGAATTTGTGAATGTAAGCCCCCTCAAATCAGACATGATGGACACAGTGGGTGCTGAATGGCTTGCTGCCCGCCCCAATACAGATGTTGCGATCATGCTTGGCCTTGCACATGTGCTTTATACGGAAGGCCTCTATAAACCTAATTTTCTCGCAAAATATACGGTCGGTTTTGAACGCTTTGAAGCCTATCTCACAGGTGAAGCGGATGGCACACCGAAAACACCCGAATGGGCAGCGGAAATCAGTGAAATCCCGGCTGATACCATCCGCGCACTCGCAATTCGCATGGCTGAAAAGCGTACAATGATTTCGGTGAGTTGGTCACTCACCCGTCAGGCCCATGGCGAACAACCGTTCTGGATGGCCATCACCCTTGCTGCAATGCTCGGTCAAATTGGCTTGCCCGGTGGTGGCTTTGGCTTTGGCTATTCTGCCGTTAACAGCACAGGCGCGGATTACCCACTCATTTCCGGCGGTTCTATGGCGCAAGGAAAGAACCCAGTGACGGATTTCATTCCCGTTGCACGCGTAGTGGAAATGCTCAACAATCCCGGTGCAAGTTTTCAGTTTAATGGTCAAGACCTCACATATCCGGATATCAAAATGGTCTGGTGGGCCGGCGGCAATCCCTATCACCACCATCAGGATTTGAACCAACTTGAGAAAGCTTGGGCGAAGCCAGACACGGTCATCGTGAACGACTGGTGCTGGAATGCCGCCGCCAAACGCGCAGACATCGTGCTGCCTTGTACCACCCACCTTGAACGCAATGACGTATCCATATCGCAACGCGACAGCTATCTCATCCGCATGGAAAAGGCCGCAGATGCGCCAGGCATTGCGCGCGATGATTATGAAATCTATCGCGGCATTGCCCGTTGGATGAACCTTGAACCGCAATTTTCAGAAGGACGTTCGGCCGATGAATGGATTGAACATCTTTACAACAAGACCAAGCCCTCAAATGGCAAGGCGGGGGACCTCGCGACAAATGACGGCGGCAAGTCAGCGGAAAAACTTGCCGATCTAAATCTGCCCGATTGGGAAACCTTCTGCGCGAAGAAATGGCACCGTGTCGACACACCCGCAGAACCGCGTGTGATGTTGAAAGCGTTTGTCGAAGAGCCGGATGCAAATCCACTTAGCAGCCCTAGTGGCAAGATCGAAATCTTTAGCGAGACGGTGGACGGGTTTAACTATGATGATTGCGCAGGCCACCCCAAATGGTACACGCCGTTTGAATGGCTTGGGGAAGCAGAGCCGGATGAGTTACACCTCATCTGCAACCAGCCGAAGTCCAAGCTCCATTCCCAACTCGACCAAGGTTCAGTCTGCCGTGCGGACAAGGTGAAGGAGCGCGAACCCGTTTTGATCCACCCATATGATGCGGAAAAATTTGGCATTACCGATGGCGATTTTGTGCGCGTATATAATACGCGTGGCGCATGCATCTCAGTGGCACAGGTCACGACCGATATCCGCGAAGGCGTTGTTCTAATGAGCACTGGCGCATGGTGGGATCCAGATGAAAACGGCATGTGCATTCATGGTAACCCAAATGCGCTGACCCCGGACAAAGGCACTTCATCACTGGGCCAAGGCCCAGCAGCTCATTCTTGCCTTGTGCGCATTGAGAAGTTTGACGGAACCCCACCTGAAGTAACGGCGCACATGCCGCCGGAAATAAAAACTCAAATCTAACGATTATCCACCACACGCACGGCCTTGCCCATTGATCGTTCAATGCCTCCCGGCTCTTTAACATCTACACCAGCACTCACA
>CAZXZQ010000172.1:0-6382 GCA_964645215.1 uncultured Rhizobiaceae bacterium
AACAAATTTAAAACATGTCTAGCATTGCTGGTGAGCCTAAGCACTACTGCGGTTCATGCACAACAGTCGGCAAGAAATTGCAGTACGGATGCCATGCTTGTGTTTGATGGGTCAGGTTCCATGGCGGAAACGGGTTATAATGGGCTTGATGAGCCAAGAATAATTGCGGCGCGTGAAGCAATGCGCCGTGCATTGCCGAATATCACGCCTTTCAGGAATCTTGGACTGCTCACCTATGGGGCTGGCGATGTGTCAGTTGATCATGGCTGTCAGAATGTAAACCTGAAATTTGCACCTGCTTCTAATACAGCGAACAAGATTACAGCGGAACTTGATACACTTATTCCAAATGGTGATACGCCGCTTACCAACTCAGTTGAGATGGCCGCAAATGTGCTTGATTATAAAAACAAACCCGGTGTGGTTGTGCTTGTAACGGATGGCAAAGAAACATGCGGCGGTGAGCCGTGCCAGTTGGCCGCAAAATTCTCAAAAGAAGGTTTTGATTTTAAAGTTCACGTTGTTGGCTTCCAAATTAGAAGTGATTTCTTTGACTGGCGTAATGTGGGCGGCCGCCAGTATGAAAATGTGCTGATTGTTTCCACCTGTCTCGCAGATCAGACCGGTGGAAAGTATATTCAAACTGAAACGATTGAGGAGTTAGTCTCCGCGATGCAGGAGACTTTGGGGTGTGCGCTCATTGGTGACAACTCATATGTGAACCGTGGCCTCATCGAGCCAGGTTAAATCGACACCCCTCAGGTGTGGGCTTAGTGTATCACGAACTCGCGTATGATATGCATTGAGCCATGCGCGTTCAGTGTTATTTAGAAGCTTTATATCTACCAACCTCAAATCAATCGGGCAGAGTGTGATCGTCTCAAATGCATGGGTGGAGATGTTGCCACCAATCTCTTCTGCCTCGGAAACGATAACAAGGTTTTCGATCCGAATGCCATATTCACCTTCCACATAGAAACCCGGTTCGTTTGATATAATCATGCCTGGTTGCAGCACTTCCATCCCACGCTTGGAAATCGATTGAGGTCCTTCGTGCACATTCATATATGAGCCGACACCGTGGCCAGTGCCATGGGCATAGTCCTTGCCGTGTTGCCATAACGCATTGCGAGCTAACACATCAATATCTACGCCACGTGTGCCCTTCGGGAAGCGGGCTTGCGCCAATGCGATATGACCTTTGAGAACGAGAGTGAAGTCAGTTACCGATTCTTTGGGTGGGGTGCCGATTGCTATGGTGCGGGTGATGTCCGTTGTGCCATCATCATATTGTCCGCCGGAGTCGCAGAGATATAGCTCGCCGTCTCCAAGCGTTCGATTGCTTTCTTCGCTGACACGGTAATGAACAATGGCGCCATTTGGGCCGCTGCCTGAGATTGTATCAAACGAAATCTCTTTAAGCTCAAACCCAAATGCTTTTGCATTTTCGGTTCTGATTTTCTCAAGTTTTTGAGCGGCATCAATTTCTGTAATTGAGTTCGGCTTTTGTGTATCCAACCAACACAGGAATTTACACATCGCAACACCATCGCGAATATGTGCTTGGCGAGCCCCTTCTTGTTCGGTTTCGTTTTTAATCGCTCGCGGCAAAATAACCGGATCCCGGCCATGCACTATTTCCCCGCCACTCTTTTCTATCAATTGAACCAGCATAACGGGTACAAGATTGGGGTCGCAGAGTGCTGTTTTTTTGCTGGCGAAATTAGAGAGCGTTTCAGTTAGACTTTCTGGTGCAAGAATTTCTGAAACCTTGTCTAGATAAGTTCCAACCTTGTTTGATAGTTTCTGCGCATCCATGAATAGAATCGGCTTGCCAGCTGCTGGTATAATTGCAAAACCAAGCGCCAAGGGATTATGCACAACATCGGACCCTCGAATGTTAAACAGCCATGCAAGTGAAGCAGGATCGGTGAGAAGTGTATAATCGCAATCATTATCTTTGATTACCTTTTGGATTTCCGTAATCTTTTCATCTGCGGGGTTGCCTGCAAATGAAATATCATGAAGCGATACATTGCCCATGGGAGCTTGTGGTTGGTCGCTCCATATCTGGTCTATCAGGTTTTCAGTTTCTTTTAGTTTTGCACCAGCTTTCTTTGCGGCTTTTTCAAACTGCTTAAGACCATTGATTGTAATGAGCCAAGGGTCGTAAGCAATGATGTCGCCCTTGACTATATTTGCTTCAATCCATTTTGCGGGTGGATTGTCCATCAAACTTTCAGCGACAAAGGCAGTTTCATCAATCTGCTCTTTTACCTGAATCGTGTAACGTCCATCGGCAAAAACCGCCGCTGTTTCAAGTGTCGCGATTGCAAAACCTGCAGAACCTGTAAACCCTGTCAGCCATGCAAGACGTTGCGCACGCGCTGGCTGATATTCATTTTGGTGCTCATCCGCATGTGGGATAAGAAATGCAGTGACCCCTTGCTTTTGCATGGCCTTCCGCAAGTTCTCAAGCCGATTAGGGCCAGCAGATGTATCCGCGCCAGATGTGTAAGATTGAAACATTGCGATAGACTCACTTTATAAAAAAGGCTTAGCAAATACTTTCATCATCCATGCAAATATTGCAAGGCTCGCGTGCGCTTGCCCCTCTAACTAAACTATTTTGCATAGCATATATTGCCCTTGTACCGGATGCATAATGCAGATGGAAAATTAGAGGAAAATGAAATGGGTATTATTACAAAAATCCTGCGCGCACGTGAAAAGCAAGCAGAACTAAGTGTGCATGCGCATCTTGCTTCTTTTGATGATGCAGCTCTTTCACGTATTGGCATTAAGCGTAAACAACTTAAAACTGGCGGAAACATGAACTTCTTCATGTAATATGCTTGCTGCAAGTTTTGCAGTTACAGTTACAAAAAGGGCGGCTCTTGTAGTCGCCCTTTTGTTGTTTAAGGGGAAGCTATCTGAACACATTGTTCATCCTTGGTTAACCATGAATTTGAGATCATCGGCTTGTTAACTTTATTGAATACAATTTTATTAAAAATGGACCGATGGAAAATATACTTATCTTTGATGTTGATGGAACACTTACAGGCCAGCGTCGCCTCATTCAGGAGGATTTTGCGCGGTTCTTTAAATGGGTGGTTCAAACCGAAACCGTTTATCTTGTGACAGGCAGCAATATGTCAAAGCTTGAAAAGCAAATACCTGACTGGTTGATGAAATCTGTCGCGGGTGCTTTCACATGCTCAGGCAATGCGTATCATGAGAAGGGCGAAACGATCTTCCGTATGAGTCATACTTTTCCGCAGGAGCTTGAAGATTTTGCACAAGAGCTGGTTGATAATAGCCCTTATGAAGAACGGGCAGGGGTTCATCTTGAACAACGTACCGGTTCATTGAATGTATCTGTGATCGGACGAAATGCAACGCCAATGCAGCGTAGCCAGTATGAGCTTTATGATGAAGAGGCTGGTGAGCGTAAAGCAATGATCGATGCGATTGGTAACGCCTTTCCAGATTATGAAGTTAATCGCGGTGGTCAAATTTCAGTTGATGTTTCACCAAAAGGTTGGAACAAGTCTCGTGTTTATACGGAACTTTTAAACAAGCATCCTGATCATGCTTTCTCATTCTTTGGCGACAATATTCGCGATGGTGGTAATGATCTGCCACTAGCACGTGCGGTACAAAACGGTAAGCCGGATAACAAAGTTTATGCAGTTAAGGACCATTTTGAAACCTGGAAAATTCTTCAAGAATTGTACAGTGTCGAAATGCGTGCAACTGGCACTTAAGCTTTGTGCAATAGCAAAGTAAGCCATCCATCTCGGATATGATAATGTTCAAGCGTAACGCCCTGCAGCCTGAAAGTTGCAACCAGCGGCGCGCGTTGATGTGGCAAGAGGCCTGATAAAATTATCGTGCCACCAGGTGCTGTATGTGCTGCGATATCAAGCGCCAGCGATTGAAGTGGTTTAGCCAAGATATTTGCTAGAATAAGATCATAAGGGGCTTGTTGATGCATGCGCGCATTGGTGAAACCTACGGATGTAATGCATTCTACATATGCTTGAACGCCATTGATTTTGGCATTGTCGCGTGCCGTGGTTGTGGAGACGGGGTCAATATCTGTGGCCAATACAAAACACGGTGTCGCTTTGGCTGCTGCAATTGCCAGCACACCCGAACCCGTACCAATGTCTAGAACATTATCAAACGAGCGTCGTTTAAGGACACGCGCAAGCATGTCTAAGCAACCGGCGGTTGTGCCGTGGTGGCCAGTGCCAAAGGCAAGGCCAGCATCGATCTGCACTGCTATTTCATGCGGGCGGGGTTTGTCTGCATCATGGCTACCGTGGACAATAAATTGACCTGCATGAACGCAGGTGAGTTCGCGCAGTGTTTTGGCAACCCAGTCTGTGTCTTCTAAATCTTCGCGCGCGAGTTCAATTTTTAAACCATTATCGCCCGCGAGAGACAGCATGCGCGTTTGCAAGGCTTCAGCCAAATCTGTTTCTACATAAACCGAAACTTCCCAGCTATCTTCTGCATCCTGATCTTCAAAAGCGGATATGGCATAGCCGTCATCTTCAAAGGCAAACTCATAAGCTTTTTGTAACGCTCGCGCGGTTTTTTCGTCAGTCTCAATATATAATCGTGTTTGTGGCATAGATGGTTCCTGAAAGTGAAAAGCCGGAGCAACATAAGTTACCCCGGCTTTCTTATTCGATTATGCTTTAGACTTAAAGCGCTTCTTCACCCGCTTCGCCGGTACGGATGCGCATTGCGTTTTCAAGGTCAAAGACAAAGATCTTGCCGTCGCCGATTTTACCTTGGCCAGCAGCATCGCGAATTGCGTCTGTAGCTTTTTCAGCAACGTCACTTTTAACGCCGATCTCAATTTTGATCTTCGGAACGTAATGGATGGCATATTCTGTGCCACGGTAAATTTCCGTGTGGCCCTTTTGTCTGCCATATCCTTTAACTTCAGAAACGGTCATTCCATCAACGCCAATGCTAGCTAATGCTTCGCGGACGCTATCCAACTTATGAGGCTGGATGATTGCCATGATCATTTTCATGTTTTTATCCTTTCCGTTTCTATTGCTTATAGACGATACGATGTTTCGCCATGGTGTGAGAAGTCAAGTCCTTCGATCTCTTCGTCGTCACTTACGCGCAACCCAATAACTGCTTTTGTTATCATTACAATAATAACAGTAGCGACTGCTGAGAAGATGGCAACTGAAACAACACCAGTTAACTGAACTAAGAACTGGCCGCCAGCTGTTACGCCTTCGCCAAGACCTGTGCCGCCATCGCCAAAACCAGCAAGGAAAGCAACTAGCAATGTACCGGTTGCGCCGCCAACGCCGTGAACTGCAAGAACGTCTAGTGAATCATCGATTTTCCATTTGTGCTTGATAATATCAACTGCGAAGTAACAGATGATACCACCAGCAAGACCAAGAATTACGCCACCTAGCGGGCCAACTGAACCGGAAGCCGGCGTGATTGTTGCAAGACCCGCAATGGTACCTGTGACAAGACCAACAAGGCTTGGCTTGCCAAACTTAATTTTCTCAATCACCAACCACACGATTGATGCGGTAGCAGCAGAAAGGTGCGTTACAAGCATTGCCATGCCTGCATCTTGGTTTGCAGCAACTGCAGAACCCGCGTTAAAGCCGAACCAACCTACCCAAAGAAGACAAGCGCCAACCATCACCATCCACGGTGCGTGTGGAGGCATCACTTTATCTGGGAAACCTTTGCGTGCGCCAAGCATTACTGCGATTACAGCCGCTGAAACACCTGCGGTTACGTGAACCACGATGCCGCCAGCAAAGTCGATTACACCCATTTCAGCGAGCCAGCCGCCGCCCCATACCCAGTGTACGGTTGGTGCGTATACGATCATCAACCAAAGGCCGGAGATCATCATCACTGCGCCAAACTTAATGCGCTCAACAAATGCGCCAACCATTAGGGCAGGCGTGATGATCGCGAATGTCATTTGGAACATTGCAAAGAGTGATTCAGGTAGTGTGCCTGAAAGTGTTTCTCGGGTAATGCCCGCCAGGAACAGGCGATCAAGTCCGCCAATCCATGCATTGCCTTCAGAAAAAGCAAGTGAATAGCCCGCAACGAGCCATAGAAGTGATGCAAGGCATGCGATCGCAATACAATGCATTAAAACTGAGAGAGCATTTTTAGCCTGAACAAGACCTGCATAAAAAAGGCCCAATCCGGGTAGTGTCATTAGCAGCACAAGTGCTGTAGCTGTCAAAATCCAGCTAGTATCAGCGCCATTCATAATATTATCCCCTTGGATGTTAGTAATTTTGGTGCCGAAACCTTGCATTCTTATTGGTAGATGAAAATCTTGGAATATGTGCGGATGGTT
>CAZXZQ010000173.1:0-6372 GCA_964645215.1 uncultured Rhizobiaceae bacterium
GTCTTCGCGAATGGTCGCGGCTGGCGAACAATGAAAATTGGCAGCACTTTCTGATGGTAAATTCATGGGAATGTTGGCTTGCTTTTCAAGCGCGCGCATATAAACGCCCTCGCGTGCGGTATACATCAGCCCATCCAAATAAACGATATCACCCAGTTTAAGGTTGGCAATATCTTCTGGTGTGGGAGTGGTGCTTAGGCGAACTTCACGTATTTTCATTCTGCGGCCTCTGCCGATTCTGGCATTTCCCACTCCACAGTTTCACGTCGTTGATAGTCAGTAAACCAATCAGGGTCGGTACGATATTCAACACGACCGTCTGAGTGAACTCTAGCCACCGCGCGACGCGAGGACAGGCAGAAAGCATGGACAGACATTTGCATGCCGCCGGTGTGGCAATAGCCAACCTCAATATTACAATCGATTACCATGTTTTTGCCAACGAACCCCATTGCGCCCATGCCGATAGAATTTCCAAGTTCTTTGAATTCATCTTCAAGTTCAGCAATGCGCGGATCGGAATTTTTATCACCAACTGTGCGCAAACAAGCAGCTCGCTTGCCAAGCACCATGCAAGTATCCTTACACCCGCCCAAGCCAATGCCAATAATCGCAGGTTGACAGGCAAGACCACGCTTGCCGAACGCTACAAGACTATCAAGATAAAACCGCTTAATGCCTTCAATGCCATCAGAGGGGAAAAGCATTCGATAGTCAGTGCCAAATAAGCCGCCCTTATGAACTGTAATAAGATCAATCCATTCGCCACCTGGCTCATAGCCGTATTCAATTTCTGGAGCACCAATGCCTACATTATTATCGTGATCTGTACGCCAAAGTGGGTGAACGCGATTGGGACGGAGTGGTACACCATTAGTAGCTTTTGCGGTTGCACGGCGCAGGGCAGCTTCTAATGCAATCGGACCACCTTCAATCTGGGTCTCATTACCCATTTTAACATACCAGCGTGGTGTGCCAGTATCACCGCACATGGCTCGGCGATCTTCTTTCGCAGCCTCATAATTCTCAAGCATTGCCTGCAATACGAATGATGATAGTTCACCGTCTTCTGTATCTGCTGCTGTTTTTAAACCATCCAGATAATCTTGAGGAATTTCAATTGCAGCCTTATCCATTAAGATTTCAGCAGTTTTTTCTATCACGTCGATTGATATCATGGGTTTGCTACCAGGGTTTCAGGTTCGTCAGCGCTGAGTAGTGTCTCATTAGGCTTTACAATTGTAAACTCCACAGGCTCACGAGAAACTTGCACTTCATCGTTTACTTTGCGTGCAACGGTAAAATATGAATCTTCAAGCGAACCAACTTGCGTGAAATCTTCCCGATAATGCGCGCCGCGGGAATTCTCACGTGCCAGCGATGCGCGGGTTATCACATCAGAAATTTCGCACAAGGATTGGAGGTTGAGCCAATCATGCCAGGTCAGATTAAATGCAAGATTGCTATCGTCAACACCGGCTTGCATCAATTCGTCTTCGATCTCTGCAATACGGCTCAATCCGTTCTGTAATTTTTTCTTTGTGCGTACAACGCCTGCATCTTCCCACATAACTTCTTGAAGCCGATTTCGAATGGGTTGTATGAGCTCAGGCTTTTTACGGAATGGGAGACATGCTCGTTCAATTTCTGCTTCCAGAACATTTTCATCAGGGTCGCGCAAGTTTTTGATTTTTGCAGCATCTGCAGCCATCACATCTCCCGCAACACCACCATAGACTGTTGAATTTGCAACACCATTTCCGCCAAGACGGTTTGAACCATGCGCTCCACCGGAATCTTCGCCAGCTACATAAAGTCCTTCAAGTTCTGTGCGTGTGTCTGCATCAACAACCACACCGCCCATGAAGTAATGCGCAGTGGGGACGACCTCCACTTTTCCTGCTGCCAAATCAAATCCGCAATCCGCACATCGCTTCACCATTCCTTTGAATTTTTCGCTGACAAAATCTGGTCCTAGATGGCTCATGGAGATATAAACGCCGCCATTAGGCGATGCGTTGTTCTTGCGCATCTCTTCATAAATGGCACGACTAACAAGGTCGCGCGTAGCCCGCTCACCTTTCTCGTGATAATCAAACATGAAGCGATTATCAGCACCATTAAGTAGATAGCCGCCAGCGCCGCGTAACCCTTCTTCAAGCACGGTACCGGTCATCTTGGTATGATCACCGGCTAGAAGACCAGTTGGATGAAACTGTATCATTTCCATATCCCGCAAGGGGAGGCCAGTCCTCAATGCCATGGCAAGCCCATCCATGGTCTTGTCGCCAGACGGGGTATGGTACTTATACATTGTGGGGCCGCCGCCGGTTGCCATAAGAACCGTTTTCGCGCGAACAAAGCTAAACTTACCGGTACGCATATCTATGAAAAGGACGCCTGCAAGTGCTGTTCCATCACGCGAAGGTATTAAGCCAATCGCACGATGTTCTTGCAGGCGCTCAACCTGGCGTGCAAGAACCTGCTCCATCAGTCGGTTGATAATTTCGATGCCTGTTAAATCACCTTTATGTACCGTGCGGTCAGCGGTTTGCCCTGCAAAAGCTTTTTGGTGCAATGAACCATCAGAGTTGCGGTCAAAAAAACAGCCAACTTCATTTTCAAGTTCGTGAATGCGAACTACTGCCTGTTCACACAGTTTCCATGCCATATCCTGATTTGGTAGCCATTTACCGCCGATAATGGTGTCCATGAAATGACGCTCTACCGTGTCTCCGCCGCCGAGTGCCACGTTATACCCGCCTTGCACCATGCGCGTACAGCCGCATTTCCCTAATATGCCTTTCACGGCAATGGTAATTTTGGTTCCTGGTTGAGCTGATTGTTGTGCATGAAGTGCCGCAAATAGTCCTGCACCGCCTGATCCAATAATCAGAATATCCGTATCATGGCGTTCTATGTCCGTTACCCTATTGATACTCATATCGCCCTCAATAAAAAGATGCCGGAGATGAAAAGTGATATGCCAAACGCAGTTGCTGCCAGTGTTTTTTGTTTGTTTGACCAAGGCAAAAACTCAAGTGCTAACAAACGCATGCCACCGAAAGCATGAATGGCAAGCAGAAACACAAGTCCAAACTCTGCTATTTTAACAAAAGGATTATCAGCAAAGCTCAAGAATAAATCCAACTGTTCTGCGTCTTGCAATGCGAGCGACAAGAGCCAAAAATGAATTGGGAGAAATAGGACAAGCCCCAGCCCCGATACGCGGTGAAGCAAGTAAGCATACCAGAGAGAATGACCACGATAATTGTTTCTCATGCAAGTGTTACGGCCAAAACGGCCCGCCCTCCCATGAAGAGTAACGTCAATCCTATAACCCATGTCAAAATGGTAAGTGAACGCTTCTCCAACCCAAAGATTTCATGGATAATAACACGCATGCCAATGGCGCCGTGCAGCGAAACTGCGAGTACGAAGCTGCCGTAAAACAGAAACCAGAAGGTACTTCCTTGCGTACGAGAAAGAATTTCTCCAGCACTCAATCCGCCTTGAATGGCATAGATCATCACCGCAATATGGCCGAAGACAAAGGGGACCATCACCAGTGCTGATAGTCTTTGCAACATGTAAAGCTGGAGGTTTAACACGTCTATTCACCTCCCTTGAAATAGGCGGATACGGTAGCACGTTTTAACCCAGCAATTGCCCGCATTGGGTTTAGTTCATTCGGGCAATGCAAAGAGCAGCTTCCCTGACTGTGACAATTGTGGCACCCGCCATCACCAGATATAGCATTCAAGATTGTTTGTTTGCTGTCGTTCTTCGCGTCGTTATAAAGTGTCCATGCGCGCTGTAATGCAGCCGGACCAAGATAGTCAGAATTGCCCGCGACAGTATCACAGGCGGAATAACAAACAGCGCAATTGATGCATTCTATTCCCGCATCGGCTTCTTGTCTTTGCTCTGTTGTCGTATCTACTTTTTCCATTTGGCCGTTGCGAGAACTTGATGGATGGTGATAGGCCTCTGCTTTTACCCACTTGTCGAAGAACGGATCGAGATCGACTGCTAAATCCTTAATCACTGGCAGATTTTTCAATGGTCCAATTGTAAGTGAACCATCATCGACAACCTTGCTTACATGCGTGCGGCACGTCCATCTTGGCACGCCATTTACCGTCATGGCGCAGGAGCCGCACATTCCTACTCTGCATGCGAACCGATAGGAGACGGTAGGATCAACATTTTGCTGTATCCAAGCAACCACATCCAACACCGTCTGGCTTTCATAGGCAGGGACATTAAATGTCTCCAACTTAGTTTGTCCAGCGCCTGATCGATGGATGGAAACAGAGAGGGTAGAATTTTGGTTGGTCATGCAATGCTCTAATAGAGTGTTTCACAAAACTTAAATGTGATTACTAAATTTGACTATAGGCGGTCTCAATTCCCTTGCGTAAGCAAGATACGAGCTCATCAATCTGTGGGCGAGTGATGGTCAGTGGTGGAGACATGACGCAGGAGTTATAAACAGGCCGCACTAGCAATCCATTTTCCTGACAAATTTCGTCAACCTTATAAAGAAACTCTATATCTCTTTCTTCATCTGGTTTTGTTTGGTCTAACTCGCATTCAACACCCGCCATCAGGCCCTTAACGCGAATGTCAGATACGGGTTCTAGATCGCCAAGAGATTGTATAGCCGCTTCGAAATAAGGGGCAATCTCACGGACATGCTCAAGCAATTTATCATTTTCAAAAATATCAAGATTAGCCAAAGCTGCGGCTGCGGCAACTGGATGGCCTGAATAGGTGAAGCCACTCACAAAGCCGCGCGCTTCATTGCTTGCTTCTTTGATCTCTTGGATTAGACGATCTGAAATGAAGAGTGCACCCATCGGAACATAACCTGAGGTCAAGCCTTTGGCGGTGGTGATCATGTCAGGCACAACACCAAAGACATACTCACTTGCAAAATAATATCCAAGCCGTCCGAAGGCTGTAACGACTTCATCAGCAATGAAAAGCACATCGTATTTTTTGCAAATCTCATTGCAGCGCTTGTAATACCCATCTGGTGGGACGATCACGCCGCCGGACGCAAGAATAGGTTCTGCAATAAAGGCTGCCACTTTGTCCGCGCCCAGTTCGAGAATTTTGTTCTCTAGATCTGCAACTTTCGCGTCACAGAAATCTTCAATCGACATATCTGCAGGTTTGTCTTTGGGTTTGGGAGAGGGGAGTAGATGGATCGTATCCTCGATCATATCCATATTGTCTTTCTCTCGCATTTTGCCTGAACAACTGGACGAGAGATAGGTGCTGCCATGATAAGCGCTCATGCGGGATATAATGTGTTTTTTCTCTGGTCTGCCGAGGCAGTTATTATAGAAAAATGCAAACCGTAGTGCGGAGTCGACTGCCGTTGAACCGCCCGTCGTGAAGAATACATTGTTTAAATCACCCGGTGATAGCGAGGCCAGTCTTGTCGCAAGTTCAGACGCTTTAGAGGAGGCCATTGACCAAGGAGAAAAATAGCTAAGCTGACGCATTTGATCGGCGACTGCCTGTATGATTTCCTCGCGACCATAACCAACATTTACACACCACATTCCGCCCGGACCATCAAGCAATTGGTTGCCATCAGAATCCGTCACATAGACATCATTACTGTTCTCAAGGAAGGTCCATTCAAATTCACCAATAGAGGTCACATCTTGCCATGGGCGAAGAAAGTTCGGATCTGATTTTGGTAATGCTGGTTTTTTAAGAGTCATTTAGGTGCTTTCTAATTATCGATCGGCTTCTCGCCCTCAAGGTATACTGCAATTATGCAACCATTGGGTGAGTGGGAGTAATGTTCGGTTCCCTTTCTGAGCCAGACAAGATCGCCGGGGCCATAACGTGTGCCATCATGGTCAAAAATTTCGCCTTCAAGCATCAGGAATTCTTCGTCGCTTAGATGCTCATGCGCGACAGTCGTTTCACCGGGTTCCATTTTGTAAATATGGAACCCGGTGCCAAGAGCATTTGATTTGTTGAGTTGCAAGACTGATCCGTCCGGCTTTCCACCGCTATAAAAGGGTGTGTATTCCGCTTCATGAATATTCGCCACACGACGGTCTTCGTCCTTGATAGGGGGCAGTTCTGACATTGTTATTCCCTCTCTTTTCTTCGTTTATTTATCAATTGTGGTGAGGAGACGTTTGGCAGCTTGTTTGCCGCTTAAATAGGCTCCATGAACGGTTGCAAACTCGTTTGGCATGGTTGCTTCGCCTGCAAAATAGAGGCGCTCATCAACTGTTTTGGCCAAGGTTTCGCGTGCGGATGTGCGCCCGGGTAAAGCGTAACTGTAGGCGCCAAATGTATTCGGATTTCCATTCCATGCGGTTTCTGAGGTCTTCTTTA
>CAZXZQ010000174.1:0-6360 GCA_964645215.1 uncultured Rhizobiaceae bacterium
CTCAAGTGTTTCAGCAAGGTTTGATAGCTCACCAACTGATGTTGGAATGATGCGTTGATTGGGGCGAGAAACATTTTCAATAATTGTAATTGGCGCATTTGGGTTTGCGCCATGCATTAGCAAACGGCCAGACAAGAAACGTGCTGACTTTAAGCCCATATAAATGGCAGCAACACTTCCTTCTTTAGCCACATTGCGCCAATCCTGTTCCGCAAAACCCTTCACATCTTGGGCTGTTAAAATCTGCAATGCAGAATTGCGACCACGCTTGGTAAGCGATGTACCCAAATTTGCAGCGGCCGCAGACGCAGTTGTAATGCCTGGAATGATTTCCCATTCAACGCCTGCTTGATCAAGCGCATCCATTTCTTCATCAAGCCTTCCAAAGACAGCTGGATCACCGGACTTCAAACGTACAACCTGTGCGCCGTTTTGTGCATGCTCTATCATCAACGCATTAATGTCGTCTTGCTTCCAAGACAGACCGAAACCCTTTTTACCAGTTTCAATTATATCTGCTTCCCGGCGGGCAAGCTCCAAAATCTGTTTACTTACCAAACGATCATGAATGACGACATCTGCCTCGTGAATTAGCTTCAGCGCTTTTCGCGTCAAGAGATCAGGATCTCCCGGCCCAGCACCAACGAGCGCCACACGGCCCTCTTCATCTTCTTGCACGTTAGCTTCTTCAAAGAGCGCATTGAGTGTTCGACCAATGGCACGATTGCCGCCTTCTTTTAGCGCGCGCGGGCCAGCTTCATAAAAATATTTCGACCAGAAATTTCGACGAGGTCGGCCTGCTGGCAAGCGCGAAGCTTTGGGGCGAAAATACTCCGCAAGCTTTGCCAATAGACCGACCTCACTTGGGAGGTTCTCTTCAATTTCTGATTTAATTTTGCGAGCAAGAATTGGTGCTGTGCCTTCTGTACCAATTGCAATGGTTACCGGGTCACGATCCACAATTGCAGGCGTGATGAATTCACTATCTGCCAGATTGTCAACAATGTTGAACATGACATTCGCCATTTTCGCTTTAGCAGCCGTAGTTGCATCGCGTTCTGGATCATCTTCCGCTGCATAGATAAAGGCTGCGTTATAGAAATCATCCATACGAATGTCGCGATGGATAATCTGTAAGAGGCCTGCATCCGCCCAGCTTTGCACTTGCGGCTCAACTTCAATGGCAAATACAACGACTTGCGCCTCAGTTTTCAAAAGCAAACGCAATTTTGCAATGGCAGTTTCGCCCGCACCTGTGACAAGGATACGGCGGTTCTGTACATTCATGAAGACTGGAAAATGTCTCATTAGAAAGCCTTTGCAAATATTAGGAACGCGATATTATTCTAATATGCGATCTAATATGTTAAATTTCAAAGCATCATATTTCAATATTTTATGTAATCCCGGAATGAGATACTTTAAAACCATTGATTTGCAGAAATTTGCGAATGAGATTGCAAATAGCGTCGATTTTCTGGATATTTATTCCACAGACTGAGAGGATTATTTCATGCGGTGGGACAAGACATTACAACTGGTTGATGTGCATGCGGAAGGCGAAATCGGCCGCGTTGTAACAGGCGGACAACCGCTCATTCCTGGCGCGACACTCAATGAGAAATTCAGATATCTGAACAGCGGTAAAGATACATTACGGCGTATGCTGGTGTTGGAACCACGAGGTGCAGCGGCGGGTTCTACCAACTTGATATTTCCACCGGATGATCCACAAAACCATGCAGGCTTTATTGTACTGCAACCAGATCAAGCCCATGCGATGTCTGGCTCAAACGCGATTTGTGTGACAACGGCACTGCTTGAAACGGGCTATGTAGATATGCAAGATGGTGAGAATTTTGTGCGGCTTGAAACGGCTGCCGGGCTGGTCATTGCTAAAGCGCAATGTGCAAATGGTAAATGTGAGAACGTGACGCTCTCCATGCCTGCATCTTATGTCGAGCATTTGGACTATGAGCTCACAGACACGCCATGGGGCGTGATAAAGGCTGACATTGCCTATGGCGGGGTGTTTTATGCAATCGTTGATATTGAACAGGTCGGCCTGACGATTGAACCTGCAAACGCAGGCGAGATGTCGTCCATTGGCATGGCGCTTAAAATTCTCTTCAACGAAAAGCTCGATGTTATTCACCCAGAAAACCCGGACATTAATGGCATCGCCTATGTGATGTTTAGAAGCTGTGATGATGATGGCGCGGTGCGTACTGCCACTACCATGTGGCCCGGCAGGCTTGATCGCTCGCCTTGCGGAACCGGCAATTCGGCCAATCTTGCAATACGCGTTGCGAAGGGTGAAGTGGCGGATGGGGAAACCTATCTTTCACGTTCTACCATTGGCAGCGAATTCCAGGTCAAACACGCAGGCACAGCAATGGTGGGTAATAAGCAGGCAGTATTGCCTAAGATAACGGGGCGCGGATGGATTTACGGCATGCATCAAATCGGTGTTGACCCAAGCGACCCATTTAAAGACGGATTTGCAATGACCGATACTTGGGGACCGGAAGCCGGAAAGATTTAAGCCCTAAACACCAGCAACACGCCGTTGATTTGTTCTTTCTCAAGGTAAGAGATTTCAAACTGTTCTTCGAGCGTGAGACTATGTTCATCTATCACTTTTGGTAATTCTTCGTCCCAATTTTTATCTCCCCAGCCTTTGCCATTGACCGTAAGGATCACTGGTGCGCCCGGTTTTGCAAGGCTAATTAGATTCACCAAATCTGGGATAAATGGCGGGCCGAAACCAAAAACGCCAACGCTAAATACGGCGTCATATTTGGTTTTGATTTCTGGCGGCTTGGTAAGGTCAAGCTCGAAGAGATTGTTATATACGCCTGCTGCTTCTGCCTGCGCTAACATTTCAGGCGAGAAGTCTGCGCCTTCCACATTAGTGAAGCCTTCGTCTTTCAGACCGACGCCAGAAAGGCCCGTACCACAGCCTGCATCCAAAATGTGAGCAGACTTATCCAAGACGCGTTTGGCAAATTCTGCGGCTGAGGATTTATAGCCTATCCAGCCGAAGTCATCGAGAGTATCGGAATCATAAGATTCTGCCCAGTCTTTGTAGAAAGCCTTCTTCTCTTCGACGGTCATGTCACCATAAACGCTCTTTAATTGCTCGGCTTTGACGTCTTTGGATTTGGACATGTTTAAGATCCAGCCGGTTGTAAAAGGTCTTGGAATTCTGCTTCCTTCTTTGCCATTTTGGCTTGAAGAGCTCGGGTTAAATCTTCCGGCCTCAGCATGCCTGCATTCCATGTTGCAATCTGATCAAGCCCCTCAACGACTGAGTGATCACGCGCGTAGTTGAGCGACTTCTTTGCACCCGCAATCGCGAGCGGTGACTTCGCGGCGATATCTTTGGCCATTGCAATAGCAGCATTCACCGTATCCTCTTGGCTTTCGTGAACAGAATTCACCAAGCCCCATGAAAACGCTTCTTCGGCTGAGAACCGACGGCCTGTATATGTAAGTTCGCGGACAATGCCGGGTGCTATAAGTTTTGGCAGACGTTGCAGCGTCCCGACATCTGCGGTCATGCCAACATGTATTTCTTCAATACCGAAAGACGTGTCTTTAGCGGTGAGGCGAATATCGCATGCAGTAATGAAATCGATGCCTGCGCCAAGGCATACGCCGTGCGTTGCCGAAATCACCGGAATGCGAATTTGCTCCAACACATTAAACGTGTGTTGTAATTTCAAAATGAGTTCACGTAACGCAAATGCACCGCGAGCTGGTTCGGCTTTCGTCAGTTCAAGAATGCCCTCAAATGCAGAGAGGTCCATGCCCGCAGTAAAGTGTTTACCCTCGCCAGAAATCACCAGCGCTCGGATGGACGGATCGGATTCCAGTTCCTTTGCCAAGCGCGGAAGGTCGTCCCAAAAATCGGGCGACATGGAATTTGCTTTTTCAGGCCGTGCCAAAATGAAATGGGCAATGCCATCATTGATTTCAGTTTTAAAAAAGGAGCTCTCTAAATTCATAATATTCTTACCTTAACGTAGAGCAGTAGAAATGAAATAAGAAAATGTGGCAATGCTCGCGGTCAGCACCGTACCCCAGATGATATCAACAATCGCAACAATCGGCGGCCAGCCCTTAAGCGTCGCCAAATTCGTGATGTCATAGGTACCGTAAGCAACAAACCCGAGCAAACCTCCGAGCAAGCATGCCGTGAGCCAAGACCCTTTATCAAGGGCAGGATTTACAGCCAAGATTACAACACCGACGATATAGACCAGATAGAATAACCCGGCGATGGCGAGGTTCGGTGTGTCACTCATCAAGTGGCCTATATTCGAACGATAAAAACTGAGTGCCACATATTTGAGCCAGATAAAATCGATCAGCAAAAAGGCGAAAAGTGCGGCAAGATAGGAAGTGATAAATTGCATATGGAAGTCTCCTGTTCCCAATTACATATGGCAGACACGCTGCGAGTAAAGCATCACGCCATATAACGCGTGCCGGGCTTGGGTGGCATATTGGGTGGGCCTGCAAAACATTGCGCGTAGGCCATCCATTTCGCGGCTACATGGCCAGTGACGTTTAACTGCGTATCCAAGATGTTTCTGGTTTGCGTCACGACTTGCGCGAATTCAACCGCACTGCCCTCTATCTGTTCATCATGTTGGGTTTCGCCATACTCCCAGACCTCGCCAGAGGGAGCTCGAAGTTTTACGCGTGGCATGTGTTCCGGCAGTCCCAAACCATGCACCTTATGCGTCCAACCAAACGCATTAATGCCAAGCATGACAATATTTTTGACACTATCAGCATCTTCTCGCTCCTGTCCTAATAAATCAAAAATCGCCTGCCCATGCGCCCAGACTTCCATTTGCCTTGCACTGATGCATGTGCGAGCAGACATATCCGGCCCTGCCCATTTGACGCGTGTTTTCGGGTCGACATTTGAAAAGTCGCGACCAAGTTTATCATTCCCCTCTTCCCAAACGTCTAGAAGCGCTTTCCCTCGCTCAGCGATTTCATTGTTTTCGAAGTCTCGTAACCTGCCTGCATTGAGCGCGCTAAAGAGCCTTTGGATGAGTGTGTCAAATTCATCTGGAGCATTTAATGCTAGGTCCGCAGCCTTGTTCCAAAAATGCAAATGCACGAGAATGTCGTTTATGGTCCAAGACTTGAAGAGAGTAGCTCGTTCAAAATCAGTGTCAGAAAGGTTCACCAAAATGTTGGAGAGCGCTTCGCTCTCTTCCAGAAAATGCTTTGCCTGCTCCATTAAAACCGCTCCACTTTAAACGCTGATAAATCTTCATTTGGCGTTTCGCCGGCAATCATCTGCGCGAGCCAGTACCCTGTTTTCGGCCCGCCAGTTAGCCCCAAATGTTGATGCCCAAATCCCGCCCAGACATTCTGTCCTTTTGGAAAATTACCGATTACCGGTAACGAGTCTGGTGTTGACGGACGAAACCCCATCCATTCATTTATTGAGTCATATTCAAGCTCGGGAAAAAGCGAAAATACTTTACGCTTTAAGAGTTCAAATGGTGCACGGTTAGGCTTTGCTTCCAATCCACCAAGCTCAACAATACCAGCACAACGCAAACGACCGTTCATCGAGTTCATAGCGAATTTTCCTGATGTCACCATAACCGGTGACTTCAATTCTATATTGGCGTTAACAAATTCAAGGTGATAACCGCGCTCCGTTTCCAGTGGAACTTTCACGCCAAGTTTTTGAGCAAGCGGCCTTGACCAGGCGCCCGCTGTCAACACGAAATGGTCTGCGTGAATGGTCTTGCCTGTTGTGGTTTTGACACCAGTGACGCGACTACCCTCGCTTTCAATGTCCATGATTTCACAAAGCATGAATTTGCCACCCTCGTCTTCAAAATGCTCGGCCAATGCTTTGATATATTCGCCAGGGTCGGTGATTTGACCATCCACTGTACTTCTAATTCCATAGCCAAACTTGCCTTGGAGATTGGGGTCATAGTTTGCAATTTCGTCCGCGGTCATCTCAACCAAATCAAGTCCGACTTGCCTAAGTGTGTCCCAATAAAGCGCATCTTTGTCGAACTCTGATTTGCTTCCATAGGCGTGCACATATGGCGCTGATTTGATGAATTTTTCTGCCCCCGTGCCTTTCGCAATGACTAGATGCTGTTCCACACTATCATACATGACTTTATGCAGTTCAGCCGTGATACGCTTCATGTCCTTAAGATTTGCCTTGCGCAAAAATTGCACGAGCCAAGGCACCATTTTAGGTAAGTAAGACCACCGGGCAAAGAGAGGTTGATCAGAACTAAGCAACATGCCCGGTGCTTTAAAGATCAAGCCTGGTGTTGTAACAGGGATAATACCTGAAGATGC
>CAZXZQ010000175.1:0-6268 GCA_964645215.1 uncultured Rhizobiaceae bacterium
GCCGCAAGGGCTGGCAGGCGAATTACGGAAAAGGTATTTACCATGGCTTCCGTAAGCATTTTAGAAACTCAAGGTTTAAGCAAATCTTTTGGCGGCTTAAAAGCCAATAGCGATATTAATTTCAAATTATCGCAAGGTAAAATCACCGCCCTTATCGGGCCTAACGGTGCTGGAAAATCTACTTTTGTAGGCATGGTGTGTGGACGCATTCCTGCAACATCGGGACGCGTGTTTTTCGATGGTCAAGATGTTACTGCGTTGCCAGTTCACAAACGAATTGGTTTGGGTATTGCTTACACGTTCCAAATTACGTCTATCTTTCCAGGGCTAACAGTTGAAAGAAATGTTGAGCTAGCGGTTCGTCGTGTGAACTCTTCTTCAGCAAAAGGCATTGAGGAAAAAGTTTCTGCTGTATTGAAGCGTATTAAGCTTGATGATCGCGCTTCGCAAAGGGCTGGTGATTTAAGTTATGGGCATCAACGCGTTTTAGAAATTGCCATGGGGCTTGCTCAAGATCCAAAACTGTTCATTCTTGATGAACCGACACAAGGTTTGGCAGAATCAGAGGTGGAAGAATTTATAGCGCTTATTAAATCTCTCGCAGGTAATACAACCATCCTGTTGATTGAGCATAATATGGATGTTGTCATGAAGTCAGCGGATCATATTGCAGTATTAAATTTTGGTGAGTTGCTTGCGGAAGGGTCGCCAAAGGAAATTCAAAATAATGAAGCGGTTCAAAGCGCTTATTTAGGTAAGTCGACGGATGCTTGAAGTTAAAGATCTACACGCCGCTTATGGCCAAGTAAAAGTATTGCATGGCATCTCACTTGAAGTTTCAGCTGGCGAAATTTTATGTGTAATGGGCAGAAATGGTGCTGGCAAAACAACATTGATGAAATCCATTATGGGTATTCTAACTGCGTCAGACGGTGAGGTTCTTCTTGATGGAGAGGTTCTCAATAAACTGCCGGCACATGAAATTCCCAAAAAGGGCATCGGCTATATTCCTCAGGGCCGAAGATTATTTCTCGAGCTTACGGTAGACGAGAATATCGAAATAGGCCTCATGACCCGTAAAGTGGATAGCGATACAAAAGAATGGGTTCTTAATCTATTCCCACGGTTGCAAGAACGACTTGGCCAAATGGCAGGTACACTGTCTGGTGGTGAGCAGCAAATGTTAGCCACCGCGCGTGCATTGGCACTTCGTCCGAAAGTCTTGCTTCTGGACGAACCAACAGAAGGGCTCCAGCCTTCAATGATTGAGCAGATTCGTAATGTGATTGTTCAGATGAAGAAAGAAGGCTTTGCTATCATATTAGTTGAGCAACGCATTGATGCTGTTCTTTCTTTGGCAGATCGCATTACCATGATTGAAAACGGGAAAAGTGCTGAAACATTCACCGCTAAGCAATTAGCTAAATCTCCAGGCAAAATTAAACATTATCTTGGAGTGTGATATTAGATTGATACTCATAAACTTGATTGAAATGGTTTGAAGAAGGATTGAAATTTTGAGACCTGTAGATGAAGCGCTTATCATTATTGATATCCAAAATGATTTTTGCCCAGGCGGTGCGCTGGCGGTGAACGAGGGCGATGAAATTGTTGCCGGTGTTAATGCACTCATGCCAGAGTTTCAGACCATTGTTTTAACCCAAGACTGGCACCCAAAGGGGCATTCTTCTTTCGCATCTTCGCATGAGGGGGCAGAAATTATGTCACTCATTGAAATGCCATACGGTCCTCAAGTACTCTGGCCAGATCATTGTATTCAGGGCAGCCATGGCGCTGAATTTCATTCAGATCTTAATGTCGATGCGGCACATATGATCGTGCGTAAAGGTTTTCGCCCTCAGATTGATAGTTATTCAGCGTTTTTTGAAAACGATCAAACCACACCTACGGGATTAGAAGGTTATCTACGCAGCAGGGATGTAAAAAAGCTGACTATGGTTGGTCTGGCTACCGATTTTTGTGTCAACTATTCTGCCCTTGATGGTGCAAAACAAGGTTTTGAAGTTTCTGTCGAACTAGGCCTTTGTCGCGGCATCGATTTGGATGGATCAATGGCAGCAGCACTTTCTGGTTTGAAAGATGCGGGCGTGAATATTAGATAAACTAAACTTAGAGGCTGCACGAGGTAATTGTGCATTCCCTTTTTTTCATCTCCTTCCATCCGTTTGACTTGGTCTACCTGATATCCCCTTGCTCTTTGCACTCACAACAATAGGCCTGTTAAGTCACCATATAAGCTAAAGAGCGTGATAAGCGTGAACAGGAATTACTATCTATCAAATATCAAAATGCTCGTAGCGGTATGAATTAGAAAGCTACTGCTGGAAGAAAAAATTTTGGGAAAGCCGCCAATGAACTGAACAGTGATACTCAACAAATTTAAACGAAAGCTGAGTAATCACAAGAACACAAGCGCGAAGCCTTCTAAGCCAAACGGCGAAATCAAACTGAAAGACCAAAGCGCATAAGGTCAAAAACAAACCAATGGACCTATCTAAAGCTGGAAGGGAAAAGGGCCTCAGGGTCACACCGAATATCTTCATAAACATCGTAAACTAAGAACGGCTCACAAATGTTTAATGTGGGGCACAGAGTGGGGGAGAAATAAAAGTAAAAATTTAAATTTAATTAAAACAATGATTTAAGTTTTTAAAATGGCGGAGAGTGAAGTATTAACTTCGAACTCCGTATTTGAGATTTTAGCAGATTGGAATGAGCAACTAAAGGATGTTGATATTGATTTGGGAGGGCCTTCACTATGAGTGGTTTTCTCAATCAAGCTGTCGAACCTTTGAATGGTATTTTTGCTGCAGTATCACCAATTGATAAGCCTAAGAAAAAGAAACGTCCTTCACCATTATCTCTGCGTTTATCGGAAGATGAACGCTCCGCTTTGGAAGATCAAGCAGGTCGTCAATCACTGAATGCCTATATAAAAGATCGTTTGTTTGGTGATGATAAGCAACGTAATAAATCTCAACGCTATAAAGTTGTTAAAGACTATGAAGCGCTTGCGCGTGTTTTGAGTGCATTGGGGCAAACCGAGTTGTTTGCCAATCTTTCCACTTTGATTGAACAGATTGAAAATGGAGATGCTGTTTTATCACCAGAAGCAGAAGAAGAAATTGGTATTGCATGCGCTTGTGTTCTGCTAATGCGCGATGACCTTGTTAAAGCACTCGGCCTTATATCAGAGTAGGCACAAGTGATACTAGTCGGCAATCAACGCGGTGGTGGCAGAGATTTAGCCTTACATCTCATGAAGCAAGAGAATGAAGTTGTTCAGCTTCATTCCATGCGAGGGTTTGCTTCTGATAATCTCGTATCAGCCTTTCAGGAAACCTATGCCATTAGTCGTGGCACTCAATGTAAAAAGTATCTTTATTCTCTAAGTCTCAATCCACCTAAAGGTAAGAATGCCAGCATAGAAGATTTTGAAGCTGCTATTGCAAAGATAGAAGATAAACTTGGATTAGAAAAACAACCCCGCGCAATCGTGTTTCATGAAAAACATGGATCAGATGGCGAAATACGTCGCCATGCACACGCAGTGTGGTCACGTATTGATATAGATACCATGAAAGCAGTCCAGCTTTCCTTTGATCATCCCAAGCTTCAAGAAATCAGTCGTGATTTATACATCAAGCATGATTGGAAAATGCCAGAAGGCCATTTGAATAGAGAGCTAGCTGACAAGCGCAATTTCTCACTAGCAGAATGGCAACAATCAAAACGCGCTGGCAAAGACCCAAAACAGATAAAGACCATTTTCCAAGATGCTTGGGCAATATCTGATTCACAATCTTCTTTTGCTCATGCATTAGAAGAGCAAGGTTATATTCTTGCTAAAGGAGACAGAGGGCATATTGCTGTTGATTATCAAGGCGAAAAATATGCAGTTTCCAAATGGGTAGGTATTAAAGCCAAGCAAGTAAGGGCAAAGCTTGGTGAGGCTGATAACCTGCCAACCATAGAACAAGCACATATGGAGGCTGCAAGCATCGTTACAGATCGCCTAAGCCAGCTAAAGGCAGAGCAAGAACACCAAGCTAAAGAAAAGCAAAAACAACTCACCAAAGAAGCTGAGCAGCAACGCAAGCAGCACAATGCAGAACGCATTCAACTCGCCAGACACCAAGTCCAGCGCTTCAAAGATGAAGAAGCTATGCGAAATGCGCGGCTGCGCAAAGGTATTCGCGGATTGTTTGATCGTCTGACAGGCAAACGCAGGCGTACACTTGAACAAAACAATATTGAAGCAATGCAAGCTAAAGAGCGTGATAATCGTGAGCAAGAGCGACAATCAGTCAAAGAACAAAATGCTCGCAGTGTTATGAACCAGAAAACTGCTACAGCACGAAAAGACTTTGGAAAAGTCACTAATGAATTGAAAAGTGACATCCAAAACATTCAAACGAAAGCTGAACAATTTCAAGATCAGAAACGCGAAGCCTTCAAAGCTAAACGGCGAAGTCAAAATGAAAGACCAAAGCGCAGAAGGTCAAAAGCAAGAGATGGGCCGGAGTTTGGAATTTAATTCAATTCTAGTTTTTTGATCTTGATAATTAATTAATTGTGTATTTATATGTAAATATGGAGGGAGTATTTTGCTTAAGTACTTTTATTGTTTCTTTTTACTAATCATTTTATCAGCTTGTACAGCTTTTCCTTCTCAAAGTAATATAGAGAGATTTGCTACTGCGTCTTCAAGTGCGGCAAATATTGTTAATCAAGCATACGTTGATCATATCAGATTAAAGAGAGATTTGAATATTCAAGACAATGCTTTGTTATATTTAACTGATGGAGATGGAATTAAGCTGGCTCCAGAGGTTAAATTTATAGGCGATTCTGATGTAAATAATGATGAATTTCTAGCTTTAAATCGTAAAAGATGGGAAACAAGATTAAATGCTATTGATGCAATTGTCGAATATTCAGATGCAATTATAGCTTACGCTAATCCTGATGATATTAATGAATTTCAAAATAACGCATCCAGAATATCATCAGCGATAGCTAGTTTAGCTACCGTGGCAGGTTTGCCACAAGCTGCTCTTATTACTCCATTTTCAAACTTTGCTGCTGGTACAATTGGATTCATAACTGCGCAAGGAAGAGCTGTACAGCTTCGACAAGCAATGCGATTAGGGCATGAGCCACTTGAGGCTAGTGCCGACCTTCTAAAATCTGATCTCTCAATTTTAGTTTCCCTTGTTGAAGACGATGTGAAAATTTTAGAGATTTTTACTATAGATAATTTGCGTGTCGTAAGCTCTGATAAGAAGGTCACGAATATTGAAAAACTCAGACTTTTCGAAGAAAAAACTGAAGAACTTGATCGTAGAAAAGCGCAGCTTGCTTTCTTAAAAAGCTATGGAAGAGTATTGGATAGGATGATATCTGCGCATTTAGCTCTTTCTGAAAGTAAAGATGAGGCTAGAGCTCTAAATGACTTTCTCGCAGCAGTTAATTTAATAACAGATGGGTTTAGACTTTCAGAACAGGTAAGATCATGACAAACAAAGAAGCTTTTGCTAAATTACGTGTTGAAATTGATCAATTGTATATCGCATTAAATAAAGGCGGACTTACAACAGCACAACGAAAAAAAATTCGTAGTCATATAAGACTTTTAAGTAATGAAAGGGTTCGTATTGCCGACAAGCTTTTGGCTGAAAGTGATGATGACTATAAAGGACCTGGCGGGACGCAAAAGGCAATAATTGAGAACTATCTTAGTAAATAGAATTTGTGATCGGATAAATATCTTAGCTGTATCACTTATCAATGATGAGATGCAAAAATTTAAAGTGTTGATATTTTACGGAAATATAGCTCTCGAGTAACCTCAGTAGTGGTCTGTATATAAACCTTTGATGAAAGATAAGCTTTTACATTTCAGAGAATTATTTTATGCGAAGTTTAAAATTCACAATATTAATTACTTTACTATCTCTCCAAGCAGTATTTAGCTTTCAGGAAGCCAAGGCAAATCCACTAAATGAAATGGAGATCAAAAAACATCTGACTGGAAAGAAATTCAAATTTACAAAGTATTGGGCTGGAATTCCGATTGCAAAAGGTGTGGTCCACTACAAATCGGCAGGTCGCGTTCAGTTGCAAATAAATGGGCAGGATAAAGTGAGTGGGAAATGGTGGTTAAATGGCGACAGTTATTGCACTAAATACAATACAAAAATACAAACTATCGGCCTAAAATGAACATGAAGTTTTGGTTAACAAT
>CAZXZQ010000176.1:0-6259 GCA_964645215.1 uncultured Rhizobiaceae bacterium
GTCTCTTGGTATGTTAAGAACAAACAATAAAATGATAAAACGTAGTTTCGATCTCGTACTAGCCTTAATTACAGCTTTAATATTTCTGCTGCCTGCCATGCTTGTCGCCATAGCAGTTAAACTTACGAGCAGAGGACCAATTATATATTGGTCAACACGTGTTGGACGCTACAACAAGAATTTTTCCATGCCAAAATTTAGAACGATGATTACCGAAACTCCAGTCGTTGCAACTGACAAGCTAGAAAATCCTGATACATTTATGACGCCAATCGGCTCGTTTTTAAGAAAAACTAGTCTCGATGAAATCCCGCAATTATGGAGCATATTGATAGGCGATATGAGTTTTGTAGGCCCTCGCCCTGCTCTGCCAAGTCAAAAGTTACTTGTAACACTACGTACTGAAAATAAAATACAAGACCTATTGCCAGGACTCACTGGTTTAGCTCAAATTAGCGGACGAGATAATTTGACTTCAAAACAAAAAGTCGAATTCGATACAGAATATTATCAACGTCAAAGTTTTACTTTTGATGTTTATATCATTCTAAAAACCTTTGTTCAGGTCTTAAAATTTGGCACAGTATCGCATTAGTAATTATAGCGTCTAAACCTATAATAATGTTGCAATAGTGAATAACATACGTTACCCAACGAAGTTAAAAAATAAGGCTCAGAATTTTAAAGAAAAGTGTAATTCAAAAATAGAGAATTATTGAAAATGCTACCGCAAAAAGGGTATATTAAGTGGGGCGGCAGCTTAAGTTTATAACTTTCGTGTCATAATGATATTATAAGGTAAGTAATTTTATGCAAAGTATAAAAATTGCTGTCGTAGGTCTTGGATATGTTGGCCTACCATTGGCAATCGAGTTTGGTAAAAAATACAACACACTCGGCGTAGATATTTCAGACGAGAAGATAAAAGCCCTCCGTTCTAACATAGACCCAGCTGGCGAGGTTGAAACCGAAGAGTTTATCGCGTCTACAAATTTAAACTTTTCTAGCAACCCAAGTGATTTGAGCGATGCTGATGTAATTATTATTGCCGTCCCTACACCGGTAGATAAAGCCCATACACCTGATTTTGAATATTTAATAGGCGCGTCAGAAACTGTTGGCAGTAACATGAAAAAAGGCGCAATTGTTGTTTACGAATCGACAGTATATCCCGGCGCCACAGAAGAGATCTGTATCCCAGTACTAGAAGATGTATCATCTATGATTTGGAAAAAGGATTTTCACGTAGGCTACTCTCCAGAGCGCGTAAATCCAGGTGACAAAGTAAACACAATAACCAAGATTATTAAAGTCGTTGCTGGAGACAATGAGAAAACTGCTGACTTACTATGTGATCTATATGGATCCATTATTGAGGCCGGAATACATCGCGCTAGCTCTATTAAAGTTGCTGAAGCTTCAAAAGTTATCGAAAACACACAACGTGACCTAAACATTGCCTTGATGAATGAACTAGCAATTGTATTTGATAAAATTGGAATTGACACTTTGGAGGTCTTACAAGCGGCCGGTTCAAAATGGAATTTCCTTCCATTCCGCCCAGGGTTAGTTGGTGGCCACTGCATTGGAGTTGATCCGTATTACCTCACATATAAAGCGGAAAAACTCGGGTATAATCCACAAGTCATATTAGCTGGACGCCGCATCAATGATGGCATAGCAAGCTATTTAGCCAAAATGACTGTGCAACATATGATTAAGCAGGGTGGCTGCTCTCCTAATGATAAAGTCTTGGTTTTAGGGCTAGCATTTAAAGAAAACTGTTCTGACGTACGCAATTCAAAGGTTGCAGATCTGGTTGATAGCCTAAAAGCTTTCGCATTAGATGTTGTAGTTCATGACCCAATAGTGGACGTAGATGAAGCAAAACATGAATATGGATTAGACTTGGTCTCATGGGATAATCTACCAAATGATTTTGGCGCAATTGTTGTTGCAGTCTCCCATGACGAGTATAAACAATTACCATTATCTGATATTTTGCAGTTACTTAAACCGAATGGTGTCTTCATTGATGTTAAATCTGGATTTGACGCAAAAGAAATCGAGGCAGCTGGCCATTTCGTATGGAGATTATAAATTATGAAAAAATTGATTTTAGGCAAAAAAATTAAGGTAGCAATCGTTGGTTGCGGAAGAATATCCAAAAACCATTTTGGCTCTCTAGAGCAACATTCTGGCGATATTGAACTTGTTGCAATATGTGATGACTCACCAAAAGTTTTGAAGGAACATAGCGAAAAATATGGCGTTCCCGGGTATGCAGACCTGCGCTCTATGCTTGACGCGGAAGAACTCGATTTGGTGATCTTATGCACACCAAGCGGCATGCACCCAGATCAAACAATCATGATTGCTGAACATGGCATACACGTAATGACAGAAAAACCGATGGCTACGCGTTGGCAAGATGGGGTGCGAATGGTGCGCGCTTGTGACAATGCCGATGTATGGCTATTCGTTGTGAAGCAAAACCGCAGGAATGCAACACTTCAGCTTTTAAAGCGTGCTATGGAAGAAAAGCGTTTTGGCAAAATTCATATGGTTCATTTAAATGTCTTCTGGACCCGCCCTCAAGAATATTATGATCAAGATAAATGGCGTGGCACATGGGAATATGATGGCGGCGCTTTTATGAACCAAGCCAGCCATTATGTAGACTTGTTAGATTGGCTCATTGGTCCCGTTGAAAAAATTCAAGCAATGATTAGCACAACACGCGATATCGAAGTTGAAGATACCGGCATCATGAATTTAAAATGGCGCAATGGTGCTCTAGGCTCAGTTAGCGTAACCATGCTCACATACCCTCAGAACCTAGAAGGTAGTATTACTATCTTGGGCGAAAAAGGAACCATTAAGGTCGGAGGTGTTGCTGTAAACGAAATCCAGAAATGGGAATTCGAGGAAGCAAAAGATTATGACTCTGAAGTCATGGAAGCAAGTTATGAAACGACTTCTGTTTATGGCTTTGGACATCCAACTTATTATAAAAATGTCATTGAAGTTTTGCGTGGTAAAGCCCAGCCAGAAACAGATGGCCGCGAAGGGTTAAAAACGCTCGAAGTTCTAATTGGCGCATATCTCTCCGCGCGCGATGGCAAAACAGTATCTTTTCCATTGGAGTATTAAGTAACAATGGCAGCCACAATACATCCAAGCGCAATTGTTGATGAAGGAGCGACCATCGGAGATGGTTCTCGAGTTTGGCATTTTGCGCACGTTTGTGCAGGCGCCCAAATAGGCAAAAATGTTTCCTTAGGACAGAATGTATTTGTAGCAAACAAAGTAAGCGTTGGTGATAATTGTAAAATACAAAATAACGTCTCTCTTTATGATGAGGTTCATTTAGAAGAAGGCGTATTTTGTGGACCTAGCATGGTATTTACAAATGTGCATAACCCTCGATCATTAGTTGAACGCAAGAATGAATACAGACAAACTCTTGTTAAACGTGGCACCACGCTTGGGGCAAATTGTACTATTGTGTGTGGTGTAACGATTGGTAAATTTGCATTTATAGGTGCCGGCGCTGTAGTTAATAAAGACGTGCCTGATTATGCATTAGTCGTGGGTGTTCCAGGCAAGCAAATTGGCTGGATGAGTGAATATGGCGAACAAATTGAGCTTCCTTTAGCAGGAAATGGAACATATACCTGCCCACATACAGGGCAAGTTTATAAAATCAATGGCGAGCAATTAAGCAAAGTGTAGTAGCATAATGAAAATTGAATTTGTAGATCTTAAAGCACAATACCGTTCAATTGAAGACGATGTTCAAAAACGCATGAATGCAGTTTTAGAGCATGGCAAATATATAATGGGCCCTGAAGTCCAAGAGCTTGAAGATGAGCTCACAACCTATACTGGTTCTAAACATTGCATTTCTGTTGCAAGTGGCACTGAAGCTTTGCTAATGGCGTTGATGGTTTTAGATATAAAGCCTGGTGATGAGGTCATAACCACACCTTTTACATTCATCTCAACCGTTGAATGTATTGTAAGAGTGGGTGCCACTCCTATCTTTGTTGATATAGAACCTGACACTTGTAACATTGATGCAAGTCTCATCGAAGCTGCAATTACGGATAGAACAAAAGCGATCATCCCAGTTAGCTTATATGGCCAGACTGCCGATATGGACGCCATTAATGAGCTGGCAAAAAAGCATGGCAATATTCCAGTTATTGAAGATGCGGCTCAAAGCTTTGGCGCGCTGTATAAAGGAACCAAAAGCTGCAATCTTTCCTCAATAAGCTGCACCAGTTTTTTTCCTAGCAAACCCCTTGGTTGTTATGGCGATGGGGGAGCAATCTTCACGAATGATGATGATATTGCTAAAGCCTGTCGCGAGGTTCGAGTACATGGTCAAAGTGCACGTTATGTACATACTTCAATTGGCGTCGGCGGACGTATGGACACCATTCAATGTGCGGTAGTTCTTGCCAAACTTGCTAAATTTGACTGGGAAGTTAATCAACGCCTTGAAATTGGTGCTCGGTATAATGCAATGCTCGACGCAGAAAATATTGCGCGAGTTCAACAAGTTGACGGGCGCACTTCCGTATTTGCTCAATATACGATCCTCAGTGAAAATCGAGATGCATTAAAAGCAAAACTTGGCGAAGTAGGAATACCAACGGCTGTTCATTACCCTATTCCGTTAAATGAACAGCCTGCTTACAAAGAACTTTCTATTGGACATACGCCAATTGCGTCTGAAGTAGCAGGTAAAGTCATGAGCTTGCCTATGAGTGCTTACTTAAAAGAAGAAGAACAGGATTTTGTGGTTGAAACTCTTCGTCACTGCATATGATCAGCTATTCGTAATCTCCTCCAAAGTTTGGAAGCGTCTTTCAAGTGTCCAAATAATTTAGAAACAGAGTTAGATCCCTTGGTAATCCTCCCATTTTTAATGGGGTCATTTGGTAGAATTTATGCTGCTTGTTTAAGTTTTTGTGCGGGTGTTATTCCTCCTATTCCCATATTGGGTCGTTCATTGTTGTAAGTCCAGAGCCATTTTGTTGCGTGATCCTGCACTTGTTCAATCGTGTCGAAGTGGTATTGACCAAGCCATTCCTGCCTGACAGTACGATTATAGCGTTCGACATAAGCGTTTTGTTGCGGTTTTCCCGGTTGGATATACATCAACTCAATCCCACATTGAGCAGCCCACACCTGAAGAGTTGCGCTGATATATTCCGGACCATTGTCAACACGGATGGCACTTGGTCTTCCACGCCAACTGATGACCTGGTTCAATGTCCGCACCACAGGCTCTGATGGTAGTGAGAAGTCAACCTCAATGGTCAGACCTTCGCGGTTGAAGTCATCCAGTATGTTCAATGTCCTAAACGTTCGCCCATCAGCAAGCTGATCTGCCATGAAGTCCATGGACCAGACGTCGTTTGGATATAACGGAACAGCCAGCGCATCTGGTTTATCGCGTTTCAAGCGCTTACGGGGTTTAATGCGCATGTTGAGTTCCAACTCACGATAAATGCGGTAGACACGTTTATGGTTCCATTTGAAGCCACGCACGTTGCGCAGATGCAGGAAACACAAACCAAAGCCCCAAGCCCGTCTCACCCTCGTCAATGCCAGCAGCCAATCTGCAATAAGTTCGTTCTCGTCGCTCAGTTTGGGTTTGTAACGATAGCATGTCTCACTGATCTGGAATGTCCTGCAAGCATTCGTGATACTCAAACTTCGATGCTGCACAGCCCACAAGGCCATCTCTTTGCGTTGAGACGGCCTTACCACTTTTTTCCAAGGGCTTCCTTCAGCACATCATTCTGCATCTGTGCTTCGGCATACATCTTCTTGAGGCGCTTGTTCTCGTCGTCCATAGCCTTCATACGTGAGATGAGGGATGCATCCATACCGCCATACTTAGCTCGCCATTTATAAAAACTTGCATTGCTCATGCCGTGTTCGCGACACAACTCAGGCACAGGAACGCCGCCCTCGGCCTGCTTTAATATTTCCATTATTTTAGCTTCGGTAAAACGTGAATTCTTCATTTGAATTTCCTCTTCAATTAGTATGAAAAAATTCTACTTTCAAACCCGTTTAAATATTGGGGGGATTACCCGTCACTGATTGAGAGTTTCCGAACTTTTCAATATTCGACTTGAACAAATCAATCTCGATCAATCCACCATCTTTATCAAACGTTCAAAGAATGGGATTGATGGTATGCATCCCATTACCGATGTTAAGTCCTACTTCGTGTCAG
>CAZXZQ010000177.1:0-6160 GCA_964645215.1 uncultured Rhizobiaceae bacterium
ATCAAGACTGGATTAAGAATTGAAAATAGCTCAATGCGCGTTTCCATGCCTGATGTGCTAACCACACTGGCAGCATTAAATAAGCCTTCTGCAATGGTCGTCATGGGAGATAGTGCAGAAGATGATCCTGTAAGGGTGATCAATTTAGCCGCGATATAAAACGACAGGCTTAGCCACACAGCTAGAACAAAAAAGCTTTCGCGGTGTTGTTTAAGCTCAGCCAACTTAAAACGGTATATTTGTTGATGCCAAAAAACACTTGTAGCGCTTATAATAAGAAATACAGCAACAACCAGCATGCCAAAATTACCAAGAATGATGTCAAGACTCTCGTATCCAGGACTAATGCCTCCCGTGGACATGGTGGAGAAGGTTATTATCGCAGCATCATAAGTTGATATGCCAGACAATAGTAACAGAACAAAGCATATAAGCGTTACCACCAAAAATGTTCTAAACAAATTTCTGCAAAATTTTATCAACCTTGAATGCGACGCTACAATTGAGGCGGCAATACTTGCACTTGCTACCTGAGGCAAACCACCAATTTCCCAAGGCGCTAAGACAAGTATGAGCGTTATCAGAGTTGCAATTGCACCTAACCATTGGAGTTGTGCAATGAAGAATAAAATTGATTTTGGTAATGCATCTGAATTTTCAAAAACAAGTGCACCCGTTGTCGTAATGCTTGAGATGGTTTGAAATAGCGCTTTATAAAACGGAATATCCAGAATGTCGGCAATTGGCACAGCGCATATAAATGGAAAGATAAACCAGCTAAAGACTGTGAACCGGATCGCAACATTTCTTTCTATATCAGTTTGTTGCCCCATAATGGCCAACAGCGTCGAAACACTGAAGAAGCCGAAAACCGCACCATATAATAAAATTCGAAAGCCCTCTTCACCTTCCTGAAAGCTGAACGCGACCAGAGCAGGCAAAAGCATGGATGCGGATAAAAACGCTCCTAAAGCTGCAAAGTAATAGAGGGAAGCAATCATCTTGCTACCTAGAAGAAATCAAGGCTTGTACGGAACATTTGCTCTACCTCATGCACCCTGTCACTGGTGGCAAGAATAACCACGCGATCATTTGGCCTGATAATGGTCTCGCCCGTTGGCTTTTCTAAAACACCTTCATGAGAAACCATGCCAACGCGAATACCATCTGGCAGTTGAAGTTCACGAAGCGGCACACCAACCAATGTCGAGGTTTCTAATGCCTCAGCTTCAATGATTTCTGCCATACCATTTTGGATTGAATAAATACCGCGAATACGCCCTCGTCTCACATATTGTAGGACGCGTGAGATGGTTATAGCGCGCGGGTTGATGAAATCATCGATGCCAAGTGAGCGGGTAAAATCGTGATACCCAACATTGTTTAACAATGCCAAATTAGATTTACATCCAAGCTTTTTAGCCAAAACACTGGAAAGGATATTCACCTGATCATTATTTGTTATCGCAACCATCAAATCAGCATCTTTAGTACCCGCTTCTTGCAGTACTTGTTCGTCAAGCGCATTACCATGCAGCACAACTGTTCTGTTGAGCTGGTCCGCAAGTTTTTCTGCTGATTGGCGCGAGTTTTCAATGATCTTCACACGCGCATTAGGTAGTCTTTCTTCAATGCGTTGAGAAAGATAAACGCCGATATTACCACCACCTGCAATCACAATTCGGCTTGCTTCAGGCTGATCTTTCCCAAAAATAGCAATCGTTCTGCGCAATTGTTTACGGTCTGCAATTACGTAAGCTGTATCCCCAAGTAAAATCTGATCCGTAGACTTCGGAATAATCATCTCGCCTTTACGACTAATACCAGCAACGATTGCATTTAGATCAGGGAAAAGTTCCGTAAGCTGCGTGAGTGGTGTATCAATAAGCGGGCACTTTTCGTCACACTCAATCGCCACCATTGCAACCGTATCTTCATTGAAGAGAACGACATCTTGTGCGCCTGGCAGTGAGATACGGCGCAGAACAACATCCCCCACTTCAACTTCTGGCGAAATGATAACGTCAATCGGCATATGCGCACGAGAAAATAGATTTTGATAATGCGCCTGCCGATAACTCTGCGCTCGGATCCGTGCTATTTTAGTAGGCACATTAAAAAGAGAGTGCGCAACCTGACAAGCAACCATGTTTACTTCGTCATAAAGTGTGACAGCGATAATCAAGTCTGCTTGATCTGCGCCGGCCCGCGCAAGTACATCAGGGTGTGAGCCGTGCCCTACATAGCCACGCACATCAAGTCTGTCCTGAATATTTTGAATAAGCTCTGCAGAATTATCAACGACCGAAACATCATTGTCTTCAGCTGAGAGGCGTTCTGCAATGCCATAGCCAACTTGGCCTGCGCCACAAATTATAATTCTCATGCTTCTGCCTCTTCTTTTGACTTCTTATCGGTTAGCCCGAGAGATTTTAATTTGCGGTGAAGGGCAGAACGTTCCATGCCAACAAATTCTGCAGTACGGGATATATTCCCACTGAACCGGCCAACTTGCGCTGCTAAATATTCTTTCTCAAATGCTTCGCGCGCTTCTTTTAAAGGCATGGACATTAAATGTTGCCCATCAGAACCGCCAGTAGAAGGCAGCATTTCACCGACTTCTTTAGGCAGCATTTCTGCTGTAATCGTTGCACCCTCTTCTACTTTTGAAAGGATCATCAAACGTTCAATATTATTGCGCAATTGGCGAATGTTACCGGGCCAATCATGGGCTTGGAGAACAGCCATTGCGTCATCGCCCATATGACATTTGCCAAGACCTGCCTGTCGGCTTATTTGCTCCATAAAGGCGCCGACAAGATCTGGAATGTCTTCTCGTCTTTCATGTAGTGGCGGCACGCGCACAGGCACAACCGCAAGCCTGTGGAACAAATCTTCACCAAATTCACCACTGGCAATCAGGCTTTCTAAATTTTGTGCTGTTGAGGATAATACACGAACATCAACCTTCACCATGTTAGAGCCGCCAACACGTTGAAATTGTTGTTCAACAAGCACACGCAAAATACGGTTTTGTGTATCGCGTGGCATGTCGGCAACTTCGTCAATATACAAAGTTCCGCCATGAGCCTTTTCAAGTGCGCCTACCTTGCGTCCACCTTCACCAGTGCCATGCTCTTCGCCGAAGAGTTCAAGCTCCATTTTTTCCGGCGTGATGTTCGCTGCATTGAGTGCCACAAAAGGTGCTTCATTGCGCAATGAGCATGCATGAATGGTTCGTGCCACAAGTTCTTTGCCTGTGCCTGATGCACCTGTAATCATAACTCTAGAATTAGCTGGCGCTACACGCTCTATTGTTAAGCGTAATTGCTGCATGGCCTGAGAATTGCCAAGTAAGTCATCCATGTCAGAACTGCGTTCTTGAAGTTCTTTCACCTGCTGTTTTAAACTGTGTGTTTCAAGTGCACGAGCAGCAATCAATATTAGTCGATCAGCTTTAAACGGCTTTTCAATAAAGTCATATGCACCACGACGAATGGCAGATACGGCTGTTTCGACATTACCATGACCAGAGATCATCACGATAGGGATTTCCGGGTGCATTTTCTTGATTTCATCCAACAACTCAAGGCCATCAAGAGTTGAACCTTGGAGCCATATGTCGAGGAAAATCATCGTTGGGCGGCGTTCTTTAACAGCGGCAAGCGCACTATCACTATCGCCAGCCATGCGCGTGCCATGACCCTCATCTTCTAAAATGCCCGCCACAAGCTCACGAATATCAATCTCATCGTCTACAACGAGAATATCAGTTGCCATATTTCTTATGCACTTTCTTTTTGTTTCTTATTATCTGAGTTTATCGGGTCTTTATCTTTGAGTGGAACAGATAATTTCATCATGGCACCATGGCCACCATTCGCAACATCAGGCGCATCAAGCAGCTCAATTGATCCCCCATGATCTTCAAATATTTTACGCACAATCGCGAGCCCTAACCCTGTACCCTTTTCACGCGTAGTCATATATGGCTCAAGCAATCTTTGACGGTTTGTTTCTGGCAAGCCCTTACCATTATCAATGACGTTAATTGTGATGTTTTTCTCATCTTGCTCCAAGTTCACGGAAATCTTGCCCTTACGGCTTTCATCTTGCGGAATGGCTTCAACTGCTTCGGCAGCATTCTTTATTACATTAATCATCGCCTGAGAAAGCATACGGCTATCAAATATCGTCTCATATTTTGCTCCCGATGCATTAAATTCAAATTCAATATCAGGAAATCCAACTTTTTGAAGGAACACTGTTTCTTTTACAACGTCACCAATATCACCAAAGTTCATTTCAGGATTAGGCATGCGCGCAAAAGCGGAAAACTCGTCAACCATGCGTCCAATATCACCAACCTGACGAATAATCGTATCTGTACATTTGTCGAAGACTTCGCGGTCTTCGTCTACCATTTTCCCATAACGTCGTTTGATGCGTTCTGCAGAAAGCTGAATAGGTGTAAGTGGGTTTTTAATTTCATGTGCAATACGCCGCGCCACATCTGACCAAGCAGTATTACGCTGCGCAGATACAAGGTCTGTAATATCATCTAATGTAATAACAAATGAATGGTCGGACGTGTCTTCCTCTTCTTGCGTAACCTGTACATTCAAAGTGCGCTCGCGCCCTTCTCTGATCAATGTAATTTGTTCGTGGTACTGTTGCATGTCATTGGTTTTAGCCGTCTCAAAAATCTCACCCAATTCAGGTACAAGATCAGACAAAACTTGTTTGTTGAGGTTTTCAGGATTTAAGCCGAGTATCGGATAAGCAAAACGATTTGCAATGGTGATGTAACCATTGGCATCCAGCCCGATTACGGCAGCACTGACACCCGATAAAACCGCTTCAATAAACCGTGCACGCTGGTCCATCAATTCCTTAGCTTCAACAAGGTCAGATTGTTGCGTGCGTAAATCATCCAACATCACGTTGAAAGTTTCACCCAAGAAACGCAAATCGCCCTCAGATTCATATGAGTTTACACGCACATCAAGATTGCCATCACTGACCTCGTTCGCAACATTCATGAGCCGGCGTATGGGCGTCACAATACGGTTTGCAACACTAATACCCATCCACAGTGCAGACAATAAAACTATGAGACAAACGCCCAAATAAAGAATTGCTGCCGCAAACTGAACCGGCAATCTATTTTGTTCAAGCGCATTATATTCTGCACTGTTGATCTCTGTTTGTCGTAACGCATTAACAACAGCTGGCGGCACAGCAATCAAAGAATAAAGATAAGTGTTCTGAATTTCTTTCAGCTTAAATACGGCACCTACAAGATTTGTATTGGGTAGCGGAATTGGAACCGGGTCACCCTTTTCTGCCAACTGAATAGCAACAGCGGGAATGTTTGGTAATTCTTTTTCCGTTTTTGCTTTTGCAGTGATGAGCTCTTCACCCTCTTTGTCTACAATCGCAGCCAGAATAAAACCACGCCCTCTTGCCTCAAGCTTAAATAGCTCGGCAAAACGCTCTCTATCTAAAACATAAAGCCGTCTATTGCGGTCAAGGTTTGCGGCCATAGAAAGTGTATTGCCCATCAATACGCGCGTACTTTCGTTTTGATAGGCTTTCGCAACGCTGATGGAGGAATCCACAATGTTTTTCGTGCGTGCTTCAAACCAACGATCAAGGCCCAAATCAAGCGTTATGCCTGCAACAATCGCTACCAGAATAGCGGGGAAAGCTGCGACTAGGCAGAATAAGCCAATAATACGAACATGAAGCCGTGACGCGGCCCGTCCTTTTTGACGCGAGCGCAGGATTTTGACGACCTCTTTACTGATCAGGAAGATCAAAATAGCAATCAAAATACTATTGATAATCGCAGCTGTAATAACCGTATTCTTGTCAGGCGCTAATGGCAGCAACCCCATCAAATACATGAATGTAAATGAGCCAGTAATCATCAACGCAATAACAGTTGTCAGACCAACCGTTTTGCTGCGCGATGTTCGTGTCATATTGAACAGTTCTGGCGACGCTTTATCCTGCTGTTCAGAATGATTTTCTGATTTTTCAGCTGGATCTGTATAAGCAGATTTTATGATGTCAACAGTGGTCAAAATAGCTTGCCATGTTCAATGATGTTGATCGACTCTGTCCAAGCTTATAGCATGAATTAGTTGCAATAGTG
>CAZXZQ010000178.1:0-6159 GCA_964645215.1 uncultured Rhizobiaceae bacterium
CTGAGAATACCGGCTTGTTCAATTGCACGAAGAATACCATTTACCGTTTCTCCTCCACTGGAGGTATAACCAGCACCAATATTACCAAACGTAGCTGGATTGCTCAGACCAAAAGGATTATCAGTGAACTGGCTTAGTTGCAGGGCACCTGCTGTAATTCCTGTTGCTGTTAAATCTACACCTAGTTGCTTAACAACGGTTCTTTGAATTTCCGCAATCGTCACTTTAAGATGAACTTGATCCTCTCCGTCGATGCGAAGCAAGTTCACAATCTGACTTTCCTGACGTGCCTCATCTTGATCACTAAAGAAACTTGTTCCACCACCAGAGTTTGTAACAGAGTTACTGGTACTAAAGTTGTTTGTGGTAGCTTCACCGCCAGATAAAAATGCTCTTGCTAAACTTACTACTCTTGCAGAAGCTTGAGGGGTTGGAACAGTGCCTGTCAGAATGATGTTATCATTAAGAATTTCTACCTTCACGTCTGTTCCAGGAACATATTTTTTAAGATTGTCCTGCAAACCTGCAACATCTCTTTCAATTTGCAATTCTATGCTAACCAACTGATTACCATTAGGATCAAATATGAAAATATTTGTTGAGCCTACTTGTTTACCAAAAATGTAAATCCGCGAAGACGTTCTTGTAATAGCATCTGCAACATCAGGGTTTGCGACAAGAATATCATGGGCCGGCTTAGGCAAATCAATCACAATAGATTTGTTCAACCCAACCTTAACGACTTGGCTTTTACCAATGCTTGATTTGGCAATCTTGATGTAGTTATTGGCAAATGCTGATCCGCCAGCATTCATGTTTGAGAGAACAACGAACATGGCTATAGATATGCTAAGTGTCCACATCATGAGTTTTGCAAATTTACGCATGGGTCTTCTCTCTGGTAATGTTTGATCGAAATTGAGTGATTGAGTGATATCTGAATGCATGACTATTCGACCTTAACTTTAGCGGCCTTGCCAAACTTAATGACATTAACAACGCCTTCTTCATTCTGTTCACTTAATAAATTGGATGCGCCCGTTGTTGTTTCATCCCCACTATCCTCTAAAGAACGTAAAGCAAGTGTCATTCGGTCTGAAATTTCTTGTGCAACTGTTAGAATTTTAGCTTGTTCACCTGAAAGTTGAAGCGTTGCTGTTTCACCAACCACAACAGCTTCACCATTTTTATCTTCAATGGTTTGGTCAATTGCTAAGACCCTAACATTTTCCAGGATGATATCCGTGAGATATAGTTCTTCTTCTGTGCTATTGTCGCGGCGTGTCATGATTACATCTACCCGATCATTAGGTAGGATAAAGCCACCCGCACTAGAAGTAGTTGAGATTGATGTCGCGATCGCTTTTTGCCCCTTAGGCAAAATTGCCGACATATATCCTTTATCTGCTCGCACCAATTTCTTCTCGCGAATCGGTTCACCAGCAAAAAAGGCTGTACGAGCAATTGCAGGGTCACTTTCCAAATTAATCCCATCAGGGTTTTCATCACGGCTTAAGAAACCTTCGCCGATACCCTCAGCTGGCCATTTTTGCCATTCTAACATTTCCTGACGAATAGAGGTTCCTAGCGGAATTTCCTGCGCAGCAACGAGTACTTCTTCAAGCTCAATTTGTGGTGCCACAGTTTGTTGAATAACCTGAGGTGCAGGCGCCTCATTATTATTTAGTAAATTATTACCAACAAAAAATGCACCACCAGAAGCGATTACAGCCACACCCAATACTGCCAGTTGAGCTACCTTCATTTTTCATTCCTTCATGAAATTCGTTACAAAGCACCATTACTCTGAGCGATAATGCAGCCACAAAGGTGTATTTATGGTTAATGATTTACTGATTTTTTAAATTAATTTTTGGTAAATGTATTAATTTAACGGATGCACTGATTACAAAATCATCCGTACTTGATGCTATATTTCAAGCCAATTCATCCAATTGTGTAGATGAAGAACCATATGGCTCAATCTTTAAGCTAACTTGCAATCTTTATATGCATTAATATAACTTAATTGCATTAAACACTTTTATTACCATATTAAACTGAATACTGTTTGGTACCATAATACACTTAGTGGTACAAAGCATTCTAATTTCGATAGAGTACGTTTATTTATGCCAGAGCAGAAGAAAAAACCTGATCCCGTTGATGTACATGTTGGCAGCCGTGTAAAATTGAGCAGGGTCATGAAAGGGTGGACCCAAGAAAAACTTGGCGAGAATATTGGCGTTACGTTTCAACAAGTTCAGAAATATGAAAAAGGCGCAAACCGACTTAGCGCGAGTAAATTACAGCAAATTTCTGATCTACTTAATATCCCGGTCGCTTTTTTCTTTGAAGACGCTCCTTTTGATTCAAAGTCTGAAAATAAAGGTCTGGCTGAAACTACTTCAAACGACTATGTCACTGATTTCCTCTCGAGTGCCGAAGGATTGAAACTGAATAGAGCGTTTATTCAAATCAAAGATCCCAAAATTCGTGAAAAGGTGCTCGAGCTTGTTCAAGCAATGGCATATGACTCTCAAAACACCTAAAACTGGCTATCTATTTAACTATTAACATATCTATCACTTGACCTTTTTGGTTTTGAGGACAATAAACACCTTAAATAAAATCTAGATATAAAGAATGCTTTATATCACTCAATTTGGAGTTTAACCTCATGGCCCGTTCAAATTATTTTTTCACCAGCGAATCAGTTTCAGAAGGACATCCGGACAAAGTTTGTGACCGTATCTCGGATGAGATTGTTGATCTTGTATACAAAGAAGCTGTGAAAGATGAAAAATCTGATGGGCCGCGACCAAATTTTAAAGGCAAGCCTTACCCGCAAATGGCACCTTGGAATGTACGCATTGCTGCTGAGACATTGACAACAACAAACCGCGTTGTGATCGCTGGCGAAGTTCGCGTGCCTCATACACTTTGCAAAAAAGACAAAGAGGGTAATATCTTGGAGAACTCAGACGGCACTCCAATGATTGCACCGGGCCGTTTCCGCTCTGCTGCGCGTCGCGCAATTAAAGACATTGGTTATGAACAAGATGGTTTTCACCATAAAACAGCTAAAGTAGAAGTTTTGCTTCACGCCCAATCAGCTGACATTGCTCAGGGCGTAGATAATGCAAGCGACAAACAAGGCGAAGAAGGTGCCGGCGACCAAGGCATTATGTTTGGTTACGCATGCACAGAAACACCCGATTTGATGCCAGCACCTATCTATTACAGTCATAAAATTCTTGAATTTATGGCAGAAGCCAGAAAAACTGGTGAAGGCGAAGCTGGTAAATTAGGTCCTGATTCAAAATCACAAATCACGGTTCGTTATGAAGATGGCAAGCCTGTTGAGGTAACCGGCATTGTTGTTTCGACACAACACCTAGACGGAAGTTGGGACTCTGCAAAAGTACGCTCTGTAGTTGAACCATATATTGTAAAAGCACTTGGCGGCCAACTTCCAATCGCGGATGATTGTGACTGGTATATCAACCCAACAGGTAAGTTTCTAATCGGCGGTCCTGATGGTGATGCTGGCCTTACAGGCCGTAAAATTATTGTTGATACATACGGTGGGGCAGCACCTCACGGTGGCGGTGCATTCTCCGGCAAAGATACAACTAAGGTTGACCGCTCCGCAGCTTATGTTTCGCGCTATATCGCGAAAAATATTGTTGCAGCAAAACTTGCAGATAAATGTACCATTCAGCTTTCATATGCAATTGGCGTTGCTCAACCACTTTCAATCTATGTGGATACGCACGGCACAGGAACAGTAAAAGATTCTGCCTTAGAAGATGCAATTCGCAAAGTGATTGATCTTTCGCCAACCGGCATCCGTAAGCATCTGGACCTCAATAAACCGATTTACGCGCAAACTGCTGCATATGGCCACTTTGGTCGCACAGCAAATCGTAAAGGTGCATTCTCTTGGGAAAAAACTGACTTAACAAAAGCACTTAAAGAGGCTGTCAAAGCAGCTTAACGGTTGAATAAAGATATAACAAAACCTGATCACCCTACTCGTCGCTCGGAAGCCTTTTTCGGGCGGCGTAAATCAAAATCACTATCGCCCACGCAAGAAAACCGTAATGCAGAACTTCTGCCCAAATTGCGATTTGACCCTACATCAAAACCCTTAGAAAATTTAAGTTCTGCTTTTCCATTAGATGCTGAGAAGATCATCTTAGAGATCGGTTTTGGTGGCGGCGAACATCTCATCCATCAAGCAAGCACGTTTACTACTCATGCGTTTATTGGCGTTGAACCTTTCGTCAACTCAATGGCCAAAGGCTTGCAGGCGATTGATGAACGTAACATAAAAAATATCCGCCTTTATGATGAAGACGCGGTAGAATTGCTTGATTGGCTACCAGAGAATTCACTTGACCGAATTGATCTTTTATACCCTGACCCGTGGCCAAAAAAGAAACACTGGAAACGGCGGTTTATCAATCAGAAAAACCTAAGCCGTTTTGCACGCGTTTTAAAGCCAGGCAGTATTTTCAGATTTGCGTCTGATATTGAAACATACATAAATTGGACGTTGCAACATTGCGAAGAACACGCCGCATTTGAGTGGCAAGCAGAAACTGCGCACGATTGGCACACGCCTTATCCAAATTGGATACGCACACGCTATGAAGCAAAAGCTATTCGCGAAGGACGAAGACCGTGTTATTTAAGGTTTAAACGCGTCTAACAACTGGAAAGAGATCATGTCAGAAACCCACGACCAAGCCATGATGGAAAACCTCTATTGGTGGGGCATACCTACACTTTTCAGATGCGAGAATAAGTCTGACCCATCCGGCCTTGATGTTGCACTTGTCGGCGTGCCGCACAGTGCGGGCAATGGCACAACAGAACGAGACCAGCATTTAGGTCCCCGCGCTGTCCGAAATGTTTCTGCTGTTCAGCGTCGTGTGCATATGAAGTTCGGCATTGACCCATGGAACATGCTCAAAATTGCAGACCTGGGAGATGTTCCCTTCCCAGAAGCCAATGACAATGAGGCTTCCATTCAACGCATGACTGATTTTTATAAAACCGTCGATGCAGCAGGTGCACGGCCAATTTCTATTGGAGGGGATCATTCAATCACTGGTGGTATATTACAAGCGCTTGGTGGTGAAGGTTCTAACCTCGCCAAAGGAGAGAAGATTGCGCTCCTTCACATGGATGCACATACGGATGTCTTTACTTCGGTTGACCATTTTTTGGGTGCTAAAAAAAGTGCCGCCCATTGGGGCGCTTATCTTGCAGATCAAGGTCATGTAGACCCAACAAAAAGTGTGCAAATTGGTTTGCGCGGCAATCCACGCACACTTGACTGGCTACAGGGAAGTTATGACTATGGGTATAATGTCGTGACGATGGCTGAATATCGCGCGAAACGACTTGAGCATTGGCTTGAAATGATTCCAGACGTGATTGGCGATACGCCGCTGTATATTACGTTTGATCTTGATTGCCTCGACCCGACCGTTGCACCCGGTGTTTCAAATCTGGAGCCGGGTGAACAAGGTTTCCTCATTGATGAAGCAATGGCAATTTTACGCTCAGTCCGTGGGCTTAATATCATTGGTGGCGATGTGGTTTGCCTCATGCCAACTAAAGATAGTAGAAACCAAATTACTGCGCTTTCAGCGGGGGCTGTGATGTTTGAAATGATCTCGCTGATTGCAGATACAATTGGCACTCAATCGTGATTAAAATCACCTCTACCATTTCGATCAACGAGACGGAGCTGGAGGAAAAATTTGTGCGTTCAAGCGGCCCCGGCGGGCAGAATGTCAACAAGGTTTCAACTGCTGTTCAATTGCGCTTTAATGTTGCAAATTCAGAAAACCTGCCACAGCGCGTTAAATCAAAGATCCTGCAAAGTGGCGATTCACGCCTCACCAAAGATGGTGCGCTTGTTTTGGTTGCGGAGAGTTTTAGAACGCAGGAAGCAAACCGTAAAGATGTGCTTGACCGCCTCGTTGAAATAATCCGCAAAGCAGCCTTCATACCAAAGAAACGTATTGCGACAAAACCATCGCTTGGCGCAAAGAGACGTCGAATGGATAGCAAGACCAAACGCGGCGCAATCAAAAAAATCCGCAGCGGTAAGATTGATTTTGATTAAGGTTCTACCCCGGC
>CAZXZQ010000179.1:0-6137 GCA_964645215.1 uncultured Rhizobiaceae bacterium
GCGAGCGGTTGACTAAATCCCTTATCTAATAACGTATTCGCGAACATATACGCAGCATGCATCGGTCCTACGGTATGGGAACTGGAGGGGCCAATACCGATTTTAAAAAGCTCAAAAACTGAGAGAAACATGACAATGCTCTGCAATAACGTTCAATGTTATTTAGAAATTATATCCTAAAAACAAAAAAGTCGGCCTGTAGCCGACTCTTTTGTACATTATTGCGTGATTTTATTGTGCTGCAACTGCGATGCTTTCTGCGCTACCAAACATGCTTGCAACAAACATTAAACCTACAAAAAAGCACATTGCAACTGATGCAATATACCACGTTGATGGTTCTTTTTTCTCATCCATAAATTTTAATCCTACCTGTAGATTGCTCCTCTAGCGGGAACATTCGCGCAACTTATTCGCGCCATAATCTTTAAGCAAGTGGATTCATGGCTTATCCACGCAACGCAGCTATGCGCATTATGCATGGCTATTATGAGTTTCTAAAGGGCACAAAATAGGCTAGCAGTAACAACCAATTATTGATCTTAGGCTCGCGCGTGTCATCCATATCAAAGCCCACTCTGGCAGATATATTGCTCATATTGCTGATTGCAGTCATATGGGCGTCTGCATTTGTGTCGATCAAAATATTGATTGGTGAGATGGGGCCAATGTGGGCTGCCGCTTCTAGGGTGTTCATGGGCTTCTTTGTGTTGCTCCCCTTTGCAATTTTTAAATTACGCAAGCTTTCAATAAACACCGCAACATTGTTTTCAATTACCCTCGTTGCCTGTCTTAATATGGTTATTCCGTTTATTTTAATTTCGTGGAGTTTAACTCACATTGATACAGGTATTAGTGCGCTGTTATTAGGAACAACACCTTTTATTGCAATGGTAATGGGGCATTTCCTAACCGAAGACGAGCGTATCAATGCTTATTCTATATTGGCTGTGATCTGCGGCATGACTGGCATTGGTTTAGTTGTCGGTGTTGACGCAATCAGCGGAATTTCATCTGTTTCTATTCTTGCACAACTCGCCATTATTTTAGCAGGATTTTGCTATGTAAGCGCTGGTTATATCATGCGTAAAATTGACATGGCTCCACTTCAGTTTACTTCACTTGCTTTGGGTGTGGGTTCGCTATTTCTCGTCAGCTTGGCCTTTATGGTAGAGGGCGTTCCCAAGCTCAATCTTCAGCAGCACACTTGGCTTGCGCTTTTATGGCTTGGTGCATTTCCAACAGGCCTTGCTTATCTACTGCGGTTTTATCTGGTTAAACGCGTAGGGGTATCTGTGTTTGCTGTAGGCATGAACACAATTCCTGTATTTGGCATTATATTTGGCGCAATTATCCTTGGGGAAACTGTTGAAGAAACAACCCTAATTGCTCTATTCTTAGTATTGTGTGGTTTATATATTGCGCGGCAGGGGGCTGCGAGGAAATCATAATGGTCGGAAACCGATTAGAAATTATTGACCTCTTAAGAGGCCTTGCGCTCATTGCAATGACGGTTTTTCACTTTGCATTTGATTTAGAATTGTTTGGTTTGCAAGAACCTGGCTTTATCAATCAACCGCATTGGAAGTATTTTGCGCGCGGTATTGCTTCATCGTTTCTTATTCTCACCGGGTTCAGCCTATTTCTAGCGCATTCAAAAGGCGTTAATTGGACAAAATGGCGATGGCGCTTTCTCAAGATTACTGGCGCTGCAGTTGTGATCACGATTGCCACTTACTTTGCAACACCTACACAATTTATCTTTTTTGGTATTTTACACCAAATTGCGTTTGCAAGCATTGTGGGCTTGCTCTTTCTAAAACTTGCGTGGCCGTTGCTGATGGTCTTGAGTGCGCTTATCTTTGTAGCGCCTCATTATAGTAAAACAGAGCTTCTTGATGCGCCGTTTTGGTGGTGGTCAGGCCTGCAGCACATAACGCCAAACTCAAGCGACTACGTGCCTGTCTTTCCTTGGTTTTCAGCTGTTTTATTGGGAATAGCGCTTGCTAAGATTACAGTCTCTACATCATTGCATGCTTGGCTTGTTCAATACCAATTTACCGCAAGCCCGATTAAGGTTTTGAAATTTCTTGGTCGTAATAGTCTTGTTTATTATCTGGTACATCAGCCAATTATGATTGGAGTTTTGCTCAGTGTCTTATGGGTGACAGGGCAGCTATCCTAAATCTTTTTCATATATTTGATGAAAGGTGTCAGATCTGCAACCTTGTCATAAAGCGCACGGCCAGCTTCATTAAAGTCCTGTGTCATCCAATACACCTGATCACAGTCACGAGCTTGGCCCGCTTCATAAACGGCCTCGATCAATTGTCTGCCAATACCTTTGCCACGTGATTCTGGAACAGTGTACAAATCATGTAAATAAATGCGTATCTTCGGAGACCAGGTCGTTCCGTGATAAAGATATTGAACAAGACCCAATAGTTTTCCGTCATCTTCTGCCACTAGGCAGATTGGACCGTCAGGGTCATTTGCCATTAAACGCTGCCAAAGGTTTTCGGTCGTATCATCCAGATTTACATTGTAAAAATCTTGGTAGCCTTTCCACAAAACCTGCCAAGCATCACGCTCATTATTTCGGACGGGTCTAATTTCAAGCGACATTAACTGCCAACTCCAAGTTCGGCCATTCTGGAAAGCGCTTGCTCTTCAGCAAGGTCGAGTTCTGAGATAATTTCCTGAATGTCATTTTGCTTTTGAAGCAGTTGCTCACGCTTTTCATTAATACGTTGCACAAGTAGTTTCATTTGCCCGGTTTCGCCAGGAGGGGACTTATACATCGCCATGATTTCACGAATTTCAGCGATGGAAAAGCCAAGGCGCTTGCCCCGCAAAATAAAGATCAAGATACGTCGGTCGGATGGCTTAAAAAGGCGCGTGCGTCCACGGCGAACTGGTTTGATTAAGTCTTCATCTTCGTAAAAGCGTATTGTGCGAGTAGAGATGCCAAATTCTCTGGTCAGCTCAGTTATAGTATAAAATTCTTTAGCGTCAGGCACAGTATACAAGTCCTAATATGCAAGCAAAATAGTTTACGTAAGAGTAAGTCAGGCGAAAATGCAATTATTGTATATAAAAAGCAAGCAGTTATTTAAAATTTAGGTGATTTTAGCCAAACCACAGGGCCGCTAGCCCTAAAAACGCAAAAAATCCCACAACATCCGTCACTGTCGTTACAAAAACACTTGATGCGATCGCCGGATCTATCTTCATTTTATCAAGCATAATAGGGATCAAAATACCTGCAATGGCAGCACATAACATGTTGATTATCATTGCTATACCAATAATCAGTCCGAGTGGCTGATTTGAAAACCAGATAGACGCAATAACACCAATAAGAACTGCAAAAAACATGCCGTTTAAAAGCCCAACTAGTATCTCCCGTCGGATAGTTCGCATAACGTTATACGTATCGATGTCTTTGGTTGCGAGCGCGCGCACAGTAACTGTCATGGTTTGCGTGCCTGCATTGCCGCCCATAGAAGCGACAATCGGCATTAGAATTGCCAAAGCAACCATCTCCTCAATTGTCGCGTCAAACAGCCCAATTACGATTGATGCAAGAACGGCTGTAACAAGATTTAAAAAGAGCCACGTAAAACGCGAGCGCGTGGTTGCAAACACGTTATCTGATAATTCCTCGTCACCAACACCAGCAAGTCTTTTAATATCCTCATCAGCTTCTTGCTGAATAACATCCACCACATCATCAATGGTGAGAACACCGACCAAGCGTCTAGCATCATCTACGACAGCAGCTGACAAAAGGTCGTATTGTTCAAAAATGCGAGCAGCTTCTTCCTGATCTAAATTTGCATCAATTGGGTGAACGTTGCGCTCTTTGATGTCTTCAATATTAGTACTGCGCGGTGCCCGCAAAATGCGGTCCAGCGAAATTAATCCGATAAGCTTAAACGATGGGTCAATGACAAAAATTTCATGAAATCGATCAGGCAAATCATTTTCACTGCGCATGAAGTCAATTGTCTGACCAACATTCCAATAGGGCGGCACCGCAATGAATTCGGTTTGCATGCGACGACCTGCTGTTTCTTCCGGATAGTCAAGCGAGCGTCTTAATCTTAGACGCTCTTCAAACGGAATTTGAGACAGAATGTCTTGCTGATCATTTTCCGCCATATCCTCCAAAATGAAAACAGCATCATCAGAATCTAGCTCTTGAAAAGCTCTTGCAATCACATGGTTCGGGAGTGAATTGACCACTTGCAGACGAACAGCTTCATCAACTTCTGTAAGTGCCGCAAAATCAAAATCGTCACCTACAAGTTCTATCAGTTTGCTACGCGAGGAGGGCGTAAGCGCTTCAAGCACATCGCCTAGTTCAGATTCGTGAAGCGGCGTAATATTTTGTTTTAAGCCGTCAGTATCTTGTATTTCCAGAAGCGCAATTAGCTTTGCAATAAACTCCGGTCGCACGCGATCTTCTTCTGTATAGATAGAAGCTTCAGTTTCCGGACTTTCTACATTCTCAATCATAGTTAAGAATCCAAATAGGCATCTGTACTTTTATACAAATGCCTATTAGGTGAAGTTCAAAATTACAATTAAAATATTCAGCAATTAGCCTTAATTAATTGAGGCTCATAAACTAGTCTATTGGCTCAAGAATATTGCATTGATGTCATTAGAAATCGTATTAAATGCAGTTTGAAGTTGCTGCGCATCATTAGCTGAAAAATATTGTTCATTCTTGGTAGCACAGTCTTTTAATAGCGTTTCCGTTTCTTCCGTTATTTCATCGCCAAAGCCAATTGTATAAATGGTAATGTCATTTGTTTTTGCTTCTGCGCATGCATCTAAAGTGAATTGATTTGCGAGATCTGGGTCTTCTTCATCGTGGAATTTGAAGTCACCACTATTTGGTGCAAAAGTATTTTCACCATCAGACATTAGAACAATTATCTTAAGCGTATTTTTTTCTTGTGCAGTCTTGTAACTAACGCCCTCGCTGAACGGTGCGCCATCAGAAATAACCCGCAAACTCCATGCCATGCCTGCTGCCATATAAGTTTCACCTGAAGGTGTTAGATTGTTAATCGTATCTAATATGTCAGACTTACGCGCTGTCATCGGTAAGATTGGCGTTGCACAATTTCTATTTGTGAGGCCCGGCACTCTATTGTTATAAGAGCCGTCTCGAATATGAAGTGGATCTTCGCGTGAACCTACACAGCCATGCCATTCAGTTGTACTGTCTGAGCAAAATAACTCTTCTGGGCCACGCTCGATATTCGTGCACTGCTCGTATGTGCCGACCACGATACCGTCAACAATATTATCCACATTCGTGCAACCTGATTTAGATATTACAGGACTGCGATTTCGACAAATATTCTCTACACCATCATCTTCAACATCAAGCCAATTAGCATTGCGATTATTAAGGCCAACATTCACATATTGTTCGAACGGAACAATACCAATTTTCACCTTGTCATCAACTGCATTATTCTCAAGAAGTTCAGTTGCAAAATTAGTTGCAGCGGTTTTTAATGCACCAATCTTATTATCTGTCTGCATAGATAAAGTTGTATCAAGTGCCATCACAATCTCAGCGCCACCAATACTACCTAATCTAACTTCAGATTGTATCGTATATGCAAGTTCATCTAGCCCAACAACTTGCAACACAGTTGTTGGATAGCCGCTCGCAAGCGATACGTGTAAGCGACCAGTTTCCCGATCAATATCGTATTCAATATTTTTGACTCTATTGAATTGCTCTGCTGTTATATTGCTCTTTAGTGAAGCTAAAAATTCTTCTTTGACTTCTGCATCAGACAGTTTGTTGATTTGCTGCGCTGCATACAACATGGCTGCATCTAATCCATCTTGCGCGTCAGTGCGTTGATTATAAATCAAACCATAATCTAATACGCTGCCTGCTGCGGCAAATAAAGGAATTGAAAGAAAAGCAGTTATTAAGGCAAAATTACCTGACGTATCTTTAAGAAATTTTTTCATATTGAGCTCTTTTAATTTATGATTGAGCTCAGCCTAGTTTGAAAATCTAAAGATATGAGTAACGATTAGCTTGAATTGATTATATCCTTAATGAAGTTTTTAAAATTACAATAGATATGGAAAGCCAC
>CAZXZQ010000180.1:0-6131 GCA_964645215.1 uncultured Rhizobiaceae bacterium
ATCATGAAGATGTTGGGCTCTTGTCTTTCTCACCATTGGCCTGCGGCATGCTCACCGGCAAATATATGGATGGTACGATACCAAAAGGTTCACGCGCTGATATTTCTGCTGCCAATCTTGGGGGGCGAACTACGGATAACGCTAAAGCAGCCGTTAAGGCCTATGCGGCGGTCGCAGAAAAACATGGTGTAGATCTGACGCAGATGTCGCTTGCATTTTGTCTAGGTCGTCCGTTTATGGCTTCAACAATCTTCGGGGCAACGACAATGGAACAGTTGGAAAATTCCATTAAGTCGGTTGATCTTGAAATGACAGACGAGCTTAATGCGGATATTCTTGCAGTCTATAAAGATTATCCCATTCCGTATTAGGTTTTTCAAATTTTACAATACAAGGTGAGGTGTCGTTACCACAATGTGAATATGATTGTACGGTTAGCAGCACTATTTCTATCTCATGAATATTCACACACCCAACACTCCCGCAATCCATATTCATAGTCTGGCAACAGCAGTGCCTGAATACGAACTTCCGCAAACGCTTGTGGAAGATAATGCGCGTCGAATATTAGGCTCGCGCTACGCTCAATTTGAACGTATGGCAGCAAGCTTCCAGACATCAGGCGTTGAAAAGCGCTATTCATTTGCCCCGATTGACTGGTTTCAAGAGCCAAAAGATTGGGCTAAGAGAAATACTCTCTACTTGCAAGGCGGGAAGGATATTTTCATCAATGTTGCGCAAAAGGCATTAGAAAATGCAAAGCTTGAAGCCGGCGAAATTGATACAGTTGTAACCGTCTCATCTACTGGCATAGCAACACCAACGTTAGAGGCTCTTGCTTTCAAACAAATGGGGTTTAGAGAAGATATCCGCCGCGTTCCGGTTTTTGGGCTTGGATGCGCAGGCGGTGTTTCCGGTCTTGGTATTGCACAGTCACTTGCAAAGGCTGATCCGGGCACAAACGTACTGCTTGTCGTAATAGAGGCATGTACCTTATCTTTCCGTTCTGACCGATTACAAAAAGCAGACATTATCGCGACCATTCTGTTTGGGGATGGCGCAGCTGCAGCTATTTTATCAAGCAATGAAAGTGACATTCGTCTTGGTGATGGAAGTGAAAACCTATGGCCTGACACGCTTTCAATTATGGGTTGGGATGTAGATAATACTGGCCTTGGCGTGGTGTTTGACCGTTCTATTCCAGCCTTCGCGGAAGAACATATGGCAAAGGCCATGAGCAGTGCATGTAAGAAGGCTAATTTGGATCAACGTACCTTATCAAGATATGTATTTCACCCTGGCGGTGCAAAAGTGGTTGAGGCATTGGAAAGTGCTTTGGAATTGCAAAATGGCGTGCTGGATTGTGAGCGCGAAGTTCTCCGAGATTACGGAAACATGTCCGCACCCACTGCATTGTTCGTATTGGATAAGGTCATCAAAAAAGGCACAACCGGCAAGATGATGATGGGCGCGCTCGGCCCGGGCTTCACGGCAAGCTTTATACCCCTAGAGATTGCAGCATGAATGAACCCGCGCTCTTCGCTGTTTTGATGCTTGCCTTTATCATTGTGCAACGGTTAAGCGAATTGGTGATTGCCAAACGCAATACGGCTGCCCTCGTAGCGCGTGGCGCTGTTGAACATGGCGCTGAACATTATCCTTTTATGGTGGCGCTTCATACGTGCTGGGTCTTAGCTCTCATATACTTTGGCTATGATCAGCAAATCATCCTTGGCTGGTTCCTTGCATATATTGTGTTGCAGTTTTTCCGCGTTTGGATTTTGACCACGCTGGGCAAACGCTGGACAACGCGCATCATTATTATTGACGAACCGCTTGTGCTTGCAGGCCCGTTTAAATATTTCCACCATCCCAATTATATGCTGGTGATAGCAGAGATTTTCGTGACGCCGATGATGTTTGGGCTATGGGAAATTGCGATCTTGTTTTCCATATTAAATGCCGCAATGCTCTATGTTCGAATAAAAGTTGAAGAAAAAGCGCTGGCACCTTTGCGATAAATTTCCTAGATTCACAAAATGAATCGTTTTCTTTTTATAATTATCGCAACGCTTGTGGTGTCGCTTCCTGTTCAGGCGCAAAATAAAGCCGCTATTGAAAAGCAATTTCAAACCTGGTTAAAAAATGACCTTTGGCCAGAAGCAAAGCGCAACGGCGTATCTTCTCGAAAGTTCAAACAGGCTTTCAAAGGTGTAACGCTGAACTGGAAACTGCCTGACCTCGTGCCACCGGGTACGAAGGCAAAGCCATCTCGCCCGCAAGCACAAGCTGAGTTTAAAAGCCCGGCACGATATTTTAATGAAAACAATATGGGTGCAGTTGTTGCAACTGGCCGCAAACTTTCAAAAAAGCATAAAAGCCTTCTTACTCGTATTGAAAAGAAATACGGTGTGCCGGGAAGAATATTACTGGCGATCTGGGGACGTGAGTCTGCGTTTGGCCGTGTTTCCATTCCGCACAATGCATTTCAGGTTTTAAGCACAAAAGCATTTATGTCGACGCGCAAAGAGCTTTTCAGAAAAGAGATACTCTCAGCTCTGGTGATCGTTGAAAAAGGCTATGCTTCTTCTGCACAAATGAAATCATCTTGGGCCGGCGCAATGGGGCAGCCGCAGTTTCTGCCATCGTCTTACTTGCAATATGCGGTGGATTTTGACGGTGATGGCAAGCGCAACATCTGGAGCTCAACTGCAGACACGCTGGCATCTATTGCAAACTATCTCAAAGAATATGGATGGGATGCAGGCCGTGATTGGGGCTTTGAAGCAAAGATACCGTCAAATGTTTCATGTGCTTTAGAAGGCCCAGACCAAATGCGCCCGATTGCACAATGGGCCTCTGCCGGCGTAACGCGCATTTCCGGCAAACCATTTCCAGCTCATGAGGTAGGTAAGCCGGGAGCTATTCTTCTCCCGGCAGGGCGTTCAGGGCCGGTATTCGTTGCGACCTCAAATTTTTATACGATCAAGAAATACAATAATTCCGATCTTTATGCGCTGTTTGTCGGTAATGTTGCTGACCGCATTCAATATTCTAACAAACCGTTCGTGGGCGGGTGGCAAAAAGTGTCAGGCCTTAAACGTGGCAATGTGATGAACATGCAAAACAAGCTTATTGCCCAAGGGTATGATGTGGGTGGCGCAGATGGTTTGGCTGGGTTCAAAACACGCCGTTCTATTGGCGATTGGCAGCAGAAAAACGGACTGAAACCAACCTGTTTTCCGAGCAACAGTTTGGCAAAACGGTTTTAATCAATCCTTGCCCTTTTATCTTCCCGCATAATCAATTTATCGTCTGCCCATTGCATGATATTGCGCAAACACTCGCAAGCTCGTGCTTTGCAAACTTAGTTTGGCCACCGAAGTTAAACGAAGGCAGAGACAGCAAAGCGGTGAAAGGAAGAAGGTTTTAGGAACAAGAATTCCCTACGCGGCAACACAAGATGAGATATTTAGTCGAAGCGCCAGTGTGTGAGCGGCTGCTAGCACGGAGCGCTAGCAGAATAAAATCAATGCAATCAATATATTGAAATCAATGAAATCAATTGTTATATATAAGTCATGGCAAGCATTACGATACGAAATTTAGACGAAGCAACCAAGCAAGCATTGCGTGAACGCGCAGCAAAAAATGGGCGTTCAATGGAAGAAGAGGCACGGCTTTTGCTGGGTGGCGTCAATACGCGCCTGCGCCCTGAATTTGTCGAAGGATCTGTAAGGCAGGCAGGTTTACTATCAGCAGATGATATTAATCTCACAACCAAAAAGATACTTCTCATTATTGGTGGTGGCATTGCTGCTTATAAATGCCTTGATCTTATCCGCCGATTGCGTGAGCGTGGCGCATCGGTTCGCCCGATTATGACACAAGCTGCTCAAGAATTTGTCACGCCTTTATCTGTAAGCGCGATTGCCAATGACAAGGTTTTTTCTGATCTGTTTGATCGTGATGATGAACATGACATTGGTCATATACGCCTGTCTCGCGAAGCTGATTTAATTGTAGTAGCACCTGCAACTGCTGACATGATGGCGAAAATGGCTGGAGGTCACGCCAATGATCTGGCGTCGACAGTTCTCATGGCAACAGATAAGCCGGTCTTGATTGCGCCTGCGATGAACCCGAAAATGTGGAGTCATCCGGCAACGCAGCGCAATACCATTATGTTGCGCAAAGACGGTATTCACTTCATTGGCCCCAATGCAGGTGAGATGGCTGAAAGTGGAGAAGCAGGTTTTGGCCGCATGGCTGAACCAATGGAAATTCTGGGTGCGGCCGCTGATTTATTATTGCCAGAAAAAATGACAAAACCGCTTTTGGGTAAGCGAGCCATTGTAACCTCTGGCCCGACCCATGAGCCAATTGATCCGGTACGCTATATTGCAAATCGTTCATCCGGCAAACAAGGGCACGCCATTGCGGAAGCATTGGGCAGGGCAGGGGCAGAAGTTATTCTTGTTTCAGGTCCGGTGAATATTTCTGAACCACAACATGCAGAAACAATACAGGTGCAAACTGCGCGTGAAATGCAGCTAGCCGTTGAAACCGCATTACCAGCAGATATTGCAGTAATGGTAGCAGCCGTTGCAGATTGGCGCACCGTTGCTGAAGCAGATGAAAAGATGAAAAAGAAAGCAGGTAAAGGACCGTCTGCATTAAAGCTTACGGAGAACCCAGATATCCTTAGAGGCTTAGGTCATCACAAAAAAAGGCCTGATCTACTGATCGGATTTGCAGCTGAAACAGAAAAACTTGAAAAACATGCAAAGGCAAAACTAGAGCGTAAAAATGCTGACTGGATTGTCGCCAATGATGTGTCGCCTGAAGGTGGCGTTATGGGCGGCGATGAAAACACAGTGAAACTGCTTAGCAAGAACGGCATTGAAGCTTGGCCTAAAATGAATAAAGATGATGTAGCGCAAAAGCTGATTGAAAAAATTATTCATCATTTTGAGGTGGAAACCATTGATGTTTAATTTGTTTGCTAATCTAGCAATGTTAAGCTTTGAATTGGAGGCTAAACAATGACAACACTTAGAATAGTACAATTACCCCATGCAAAAGGGCTTGAGTTACCCTCTTACGAAACTGCAGATGCGGCAGGTATGGATTTGCGTGCTGCTTTGCCCGAAAATAAACCTGAAACGCTAGAAGCAGGTATTCGGATGTTAGTACCAACGGGGCTCGTAATGGAAATTCCCAGAGGTTTTGAGGGTCAAATACGTCCTCGTTCCGGCCTTGCTTTTAAGAATGGTATTACATGTCTTAATACGCCGGGCACCATCGATGCCGATTATCGTGGTGAAATCATGGTGCTGTTGATTAACCATGGATCGGAAACGTTTAAGATCGAGCGGGGCATGCGCATCGCACAAATGGTGATAGCGCCAGTTAGTCAAGTTGAGGTAATTGAGGCTACATTGGCAAATGATACAGATCGCGGGTCGGGTGGTTTTGGTTCAACTGGCGTTTAGGTTTAGCCCAGTTTTGCGCGTTTTAAGAGTTCATCTTTGTCCAATAACCCATCGGTTGTATTAATATAAGAAACAACTGAAGAAGCATTATGAGCTGCAAGCAACAAGGCTTCTTTGCATGAATGCCCAGCCTTTAATGCCCAACATAAGGTGGAAACAAAACTATCGCCTGCGCCCGCCGTGCCAGCGACCTTTGCAGGGATTACGTCTTGGTGATGCAAGTTTTTGCCATCATATAAGTAAGCGCCTTCACCACCATAGGTTATGAGCACGTGACGTGGTCCATGGGTGTGCAGTACTTCGCAGAATTGCTTCAGAGAAATATCCCCACCTGCTGATTTAAGAATAGGCTCATTCTTGGATGGTTCATGCCAATCAAGTTCCGTATCCAGGGTAGAAAGACTGGGTATGAGTGCTGCCGCTTCAACTTCATTAATTGATATTAGCGACATGTTTCGTGCAGCTTGCAAGACTGAGTTTGGAAGCTTGGTAATTTGGCGAATGCCAGGATTAGATGAGAAAAAAGCACCTGCTGATTTTGCAAGTTCAGAAATTTGAGGGAGCATTTTTGCTGAAGCACCGCTCATAGGTGCTGCATGAACCAAATCGACTTCAAGTGGTGCAATCTCATCGAGG
>CAZXZQ010000181.1:0-6078 GCA_964645215.1 uncultured Rhizobiaceae bacterium
TGAATTGCTGGTAAATACCAGTATCGATGGTTTTTGAAGTAATATCAGAATTTTTGGCCAATTCACTCATGAATTCAGCAACATTACGCTTGAGGGCTCCCAGCTTAAATAAACCGTATCTTCCCATGTAATACGACGCGTTCCACTTTTTGGTCGCGATTGGTTAGGAGCGGTTACGTCAATAATCTGACCATTTTCCAACCGAATTTTGTAAATTGATGTATCACCAAGATAACCAATATCATCTACTTTCCCAGGGACATTATTAACTTTGGATTTTCTATTTGCCGGCGCTTTCGTACTAACCTGAAATTTCTCGGGCCTTATTGCAACCCAAACCTTGCTGCCTTCTGTGGTGGACTGTCCATGATCGATGTAAATTTCGCCCAACTCGGTCGAAACACGTACATGATCTGCACTATCTTCGATCACCTTTCCTTCAAAAATATTTGCCGAACCAATGAAGTCTGCAACAAATCGAGATTCAGGATACTCGTAAATTTCAGTTGGCGTACCAATTTGTATCAATTCCCCTGCATCCATTACCGCAATCCGACTTGAAAGCGTCATTGCTTCTTCCTGGTCATGGGTGACGACAATAAATGTTACACCTACCTGGTCTTGAATGTTCGCCAGCTCAAACTGAGTTTGCTTGCGCAATTTTTTGTCGAGCGCTGCAAGTGGCTCATCAAGTAATAATAGTGTCGGCTCCTTAACCAGCGCACGCGCCAATGCTACGCGTTGTCGTTGGCCGCCGGAAAGTTGTTGGGGTTTACGTTTTTTGTAATCCTGCAATTCAACGAGTTTCAGGATTTCATCAACCCGGTCGTCAATCTCGCTTTTTGGCATCTTATCTTGCTGTAAACCAAACGCGATGTTCTTTTCAACCGTCATATGCGGGAAGAGCGCATAGCTCTGAAACATCATATTAGTTGGCCGCTCATAAGGCGGCACATTCGACATATCAACGCCATCGATTAAAATTTGCCCTGATGTTGGCGTTTCAAATCCTGCAAGCATTCTAAGTAGCGTGGTTTTTCCACAACCTGATCCGCCAAGCAGGCAAAACAATTCTCCCTGATAGATATCAAGGTCAACATTGTTTACCGCGGTAAAATCACCAAATTTTTTTATGACATTCTTTATTTGAACAAGTGGTACAGCTTCTTTGTCCAACCACGGCGTATCACTAATGATTTGTTCCCCGGCCATTCAGGCTCCCTCAATTTTTGAGTACTTTTAAGCATAAATGACGGCGCCCCACATGAAGCGCCGCCAAAAGAAGATGTGATCAATTACCAGCTTTAAATTCAGTCCAGGTTCTAGTCCGAAGTTTTTCAGCTCTTGGTGGCAATGGATTCAAGGTGTACATGCCCGCAACCTGTTCGGCCGACGGGAATGCTGCCGGGCTTGATGTTACCGCCTCATCGATCAGCGGCTTGGCTGCCGAATTAGCAGATGCATACCAAGTAAAGTTACTATCACCGGCAGCAACTTCAGGGCGCATCATGTAATTGAGGAACAGATGTGCGTCTTCAACATTCTTTGCGTCCGCAGGAATAACCCAACCGTCAACCCAAAAATTAGGTCTGGCTTTACCATCAACAGGCAAGAAGAAGTCAAGAACAACGCCCGTGTTGGCGTCTGCGGCACCTGACATTGCCAAAAGACCGTCCGGTCCCCATGTTGTTGAAACACAGAACTCTTTCTGAGGCATTCTCTGGTAAGCGTAGTTGTCAAATGTTTTGATATAAGGGCGAATTTTCTTCAACAATTCACTTACTTTTTCATAATCTTCCTTCTTGGTGGAATCGGGCTCCAGACCAAGATAGACAAGCGCCATCGGGATCATGTCTGTAGGCGAGTCCAGGAAAGAAACGCCACACTTGGCAATTTCTTTCAGGTGCTCAGGATTAAAAATCATCTCCAATGAACCAATAGGTGCATCAGGATAAGTCTCAAGTACAAGCTCTTTGTTATAAGTTACACCATGTGTGCCCCACATATAAGGAACAATATATTTGTTGTCTGGATCCCATTTGCCGGATAGTTGGCCCATAACAGCCTCATCCATATTCTTGAAATTATCAAGTTTGGACTTATCGACTGGTTGCAAAATGCCACCTGCCGTGACAAGGCGAGCAATTTGTGAAGCTGCGTGCGAAACAACGTCATATCCGCTGTCCCCTGCCAAAAGCTTCGCGTCAATTGCTTCAACGGAATCATAATTGTCGTATATGACTTTAATACCGTATTCTTTTTCAAAATTGGCGATTGTTTCTTCACCAATATATTCTGCCCAGTTCGTTACTTTAAGGACGCGGTCTTCCGCATAAACAGAACTAATTAACAGTGCACCAATCGCAGTTGCAGTAGCAGCGATTTTAAATTTATTTAATATTTTCATTTAGATGAACCTCCCTTGGTTTCACATTCAGATTAAGACGTATCTTTGCACAAAAAGCCATACATTATCGACACAAATATCCCGACAACACGATTTTTTGAGTTTTCGAGATGCGTCGATTCTTTAATTTTCGATTTTCGTTATTGACTATCTGAACGCTCGATTAGAAGATAAACAAGCGTAAAACAGAGTGTCAAGAAGCGAATCTATAGGCATTAGATTAAATGATTCACATGTTAAGCAGATTTGATCTAGAAAACGGAACCGATATATCTGGTTTCGAGAAATCTTATGCAAAATTCGCCAACCGCATGAAAGAGCTGAAGCTGGTAGAATCAACAGGAAAAATTGGCAAACGTGTTGCTAATACACCGATGGATACGGACGCAGATGATGCCCAAGCTTATTACGTGCTTATGCAGTTCAAGGACCGTGAGCAATTAGACCACGCTTATAATTATATGGATGCAGATAACCTGCCATCATCCGAGGATCAGCTACACTCAGCGATAAAGATGATGGTGCGCAACCCCGTTTTCACCTGCTGGCAAGAATGAAATGAACATGCAAGCTGGAAACGCAAGGCCAGACGAACTCATACATCTAACCTTTGATAGTGAACGTTTACGATTCCAACCGCTTGGGGATGAAGATTTGCCTTTCTCGGTTGAACTCTGGACCAACCCGGAAATCACCAAATATGTTGGCGGCCCCAGCACAGAAGACGTTCTTAGAAGAGACCATTCAAAATTTATGCGTCGCTGCGCCGGTGGTGTCATAGGTGTCTGGACACTTACCACGCACGACACGAATGAAAAGATCGGCACCGCTATTCTCTTGCCCATGCCAGTAGAACTTGACGACACCGACTGGGATCTCGTCGTAGGAGATGACCTCCCGGATGCACAAGTTGAAGTTGGTTACATCCTGAAGAAATCTGCCTGGGGAAAAGGCTTTGCCACTGAAGCCTGCATTAAAATAATTGACTTTGGCTTTAAACATTCCAAACTGGAGGAAATCGTTGCTTCAATTGACCGTGAAAATACAGCATCAAAAAATGTTCTGATGAAGAGTGGCATGACAGATGAAGGCGAGGCAATGTCCTATGGGGAAATCTGTCCCTATTTCAGAATTACGCCTGAGGCTTGGAAAAAGAGACGTATAAATGGGTAACAAGGCAAGAAATATTAATGTCCCAGCGCAATGGGACCGTAGTGGCCTTCCCGGCTGGACATACCACAGCCCTGCCCTGCTCGAACTTGAAAAGGAAGAACTCTTCAAAACCCATTGGCAAATTGCCTGTCACGTTTCCGATGTGCCCAAGCCCGGTGATTATCATACTTTTGATATGTGCGGTGAACGGGCAATTATTGTTCGTGATCAAGAGGATCAGATAAACGTCTTTCAAAATGTATGCCGCCACCGTGGCTCTCGCGTCGTGGCAGATGAAAAAGGCACCTGCAAAAACGCAATCGTCTGTCCTTTCCATGGCTGGGTTTATAATCTCGACGGCACGCTCAGAGGCGCTGCACGACCGGAGTCCTTCCCTGCTCTAGATAAAGACGAATTTGGGTTGCGCCGCATTGAATCTGAAGTCTGGAACGGGCTAGTCTTCATGCGCTTTAAGCCAGGCCCTCAACCTTCGATTAAAGACATGTTTGCGCCGTTTGAAGAAGAAGCAAAGCCATACAACATGGCGGCACGCGTTCCGGTAGAAGACATCTGGACGGAAACAATCCCCGTCAATTGGAAATCAGTTCGTGACGTTGATAATGAAGGCTACCATGTCGCTATGGCACACCCTGCCCTGCAAGACCTTTATGGCAGCAACTATTTTGACGAGCCCTATGTGGATGGTGTATCGCGATCTTATGCAGAGTTTAACGCATCAGGCGGAAAACGCTGGGCAGTTCGCAATTATACCAAAATATCGAAACCGCATGACGAGTTACCTGAAAGTTTGCAGAAGGCATGGGTCTATTACGGCCTCTTTCCAAACGCGGTCATTGCGCTCACGCCAGAAACAGTAATCTTCTATCAAGAGTTCCCGCTTTCCACCGGACAAACCATGCTGAGAAGCGGTACATATCGCTATGAGGATGAAGACCGACAACAGCGCGCTGCCCGCTATCTTGCCGGTCGGATTGATCGTGAAACGGTGGAGGAAGATATTCAACTCACCATCTGGTCAAATGAGTCCATGGCATCTAAATCTTTTGAGGGGTTCTATCTCTCCGATCTTGAATATGGTGTGCGCACCCATCATGATCATCTGCGCAACATCTTGCCGATCTATAATGTTGTAGAAGAGCCTAACGAAGTGGAAGTCTCTAAACTCAATGCATCTCTTGTTGAGCGTTCATCATGACCATCCACACGGATATGAACGCACAGGAGCTTAGTCAACAACAGGCCCAGCTTTATTGCGAAATTGGCAAACCGGGATCTGGCTACACGCGATATTCCGCCGCCATGTATTTTTATATGAAGGGATATGTTTCCGCAGAGCTTCTGGAGATTTACCGAAGGTGCTGCAAATTTGATCATGAAAACCCACTTGAACTCGCAACGCATGAAGGCATCGATACAGCGCTCGACATCAAGCCCAAGAAATTGAGGCAATGTGAACAATGAGCACGCTACCGCAAAACCCGGATGTCATCGTCATTGGCGCAGGCGCATCAGGCCTCTCTGCTGCAAAGACACTGCAAGATGCTGGACTGGAAACGGTGGTGCTGGAGGCCGATGATCATATGGGCGGCAGATGCATTACAGATACTACAACCTTCGCAACTGCGTTTGACCGAGGTGGCTCTTGGTTGCACTCCGCAGAAATCAACCCGCTTTCAAAACTTGCTGATATGCAAGGTTTTGCACTCCATAAAACGCAATGGGAATGGGAACATGTTATCATCGAGGGCAAGGAATTAAGTAACATTGAGGTCGCTGACTATTCACATTACATCGATGCGATGTGGGATCGGATTGACGAAGTTGGCGCTGAAAATATCACAACCACAATTGACGCCATCTTGCCCGCCTCACCATGGAAAGATACTGCCAAACTCTTCGTAGCGCAGATGCTCGGCGGTGATTATGACGTCACCACACCAGTGGACATGGCAAATTATGCTGACACCCCAAGTGATTGGCTTGTGGATGGCGGGCTTGGCAATTTTATCAAACACCTACACTCAGATGTTTCGGTAATGCTCAATTGTCCCGTTTCAAAGATTGACTATTCCCGCAAGAAAATTCGCGTAACAACGCCGAAGGGAACCATCGAAACCGATCACGTCGTTCTCACTGTTTCTGTTGGCGTTTTGGCTGCAGGAAAAATTGAGTTCGCCCCCGCCCTTCCAAATGAGAAATTGCAGGCAATTAACGATCTACCCAATGGCCTCCTCAATAAGGTTGGCATCGAATTTGATCCAGCCTGGAAGGCTGTCCATGAAGGATATATGTTGGACTATCATGCAGGCGGTGAAGAATATTGCAGCATATTGTTCCGCTTCTATAACACCGAACTCACAACTGGCTTTACGGCTGGACGCTTCGCTGCAAGCCTTGAAAAAGAAGGCCCGGGTGCACAGACTGATTTTTGCATGGAAGCCTTACGTTCAGGGTTCGGCAATGATGTTGGAAAATACATAAAGAAGACCTCAGAAACC
>CAZXZQ010000182.1:0-6058 GCA_964645215.1 uncultured Rhizobiaceae bacterium
CCAACAATTGTACGCTTTGCCTCATAAATCACGCTGAATGCTACCGCATTTAAGTTTATTGAAACCCGCCATTCTATAGCTATAGATGGCGGGTTTTGTATTTCATTCCTTGGCTCAAGCCCTAGGCCAAGACAGTTCAAATGTGGTGAATAAAACCTTAAGTGGACTCATATTTTTAACCAAATTATTGAGGCATATTTTAATACCTTCAGGGTATGTTTCTCTCATAATAATAAAAACAATTGTCCGGAGAGACAGAAATGAAGCCCACTCTAAAGATCGCATGCGCTATAATTGCATTAACAACCACTCTTGCTGGCTGCAGCACGAGCGGAATTTCCACACACGGCAACACCCTATCGTCTGATCGTCAAGACTTTAAAATATCTGGCAAGAAATCAGATTATGTTTCTACAAAAGGTGATAGTTCAAAACGATACTTGGCTAAAGGCCAAGAAAATTTTTCCGCACAAAATTACGGCCTAGCTGAAGAAAGTTTTCGCTTGGCAGTAGAACAACGTTCAGACAATGCAAGCGCATGGTTGGGTCTAGCAGCATCATATGATCAATTGGGCCGCTTTGATTTTGCAGATCGAGCATATGAACAATTAGCTCAATTGAAAAAGAATAATGCCCGCGTATTGAACAATATGGGTTACTCCCAGCTACTGCGTGGCAATTACAGCAAAGCTAGACGCTTATTAAACAGAGCACAAACTCTAGATCCAAGCTTGGAAGAAGTACAAGGCAACATTCAACTACTTGAAGATACAATCTCAGGTTAGCCCAATCGCAGATGATGAAAATTTTAACAAAACCCTAATCGCTTAATTCAAACTACAATAATCATCTTAGACGATAATTTAAACATTGATGATAAATTGACCAACAAATTAAAGCCCTCCCCAAGCGGGATTTGAAGATTGAAAGCTGAAACCATGATACGTAAATTTAAAAAACTGCTGAAAGATACAAGTGGTAACTTCGCGATTTTAACAGGCGTTCTATCCATACCGCTATTTGCAGCAGCTGGCCTTGCTGTAGATTACAGTAATTATACCAACTTGCGAAACACAGTACAATCTGCACTTGACGCATCAGGTTTGGCAACAGGTGCTGAATTCATTAAAGGTTCACAAACCCCACAAGCTTTAGAATTATATGCTGAAAACTTCTTCGAAGCTAATATGCCAGCCAATGTAGATAAAGATCAGTATGAATTTAAGTTTAATATTGTAGCAGCTGGCAATGAAGAAAATCAATCGCTCGACACCAGGTTGGAAATTTCTGCTATTGTCAATTACGATACATATTTTGGTAACTTAGTTGGCACTGAAACATTAACCGAGCAGATACTTTCAATCGTTTCACTTGGAAACAGAACCATTGAAGTAGCACTTGTACTTGATAACTCGGGCTCTATGGTTTTTGAAGCAGGCACAGACGGTGGTTCAGTAGCATCCAATGATAAAAGAAGGATGACATTGTTAAAAACTGCCTCGACAGATCTTGTGGAAAAAATATTTACGGCTGTTAGCAATTCTTCATTGAATGAGCCAGCACAATTTTCCATTGTACCTTTTTCGGGAACTGTCAACGTAGGCGCAGCAGACCATAAGAACCATCAGGATGGAAACGATTTTCTGGATACAAAAGGCTTTGCCAGTTATCATAACGAAAATTTTGACTGGGCAAATTCTTACCGCACAAAATCTGGTGAAAACGTGAGAACAGAGCATAATACGGCTGCAATTCTCACAAAAAATAATGGCAGCGAGCAACACTTGACCCGTCTAGATGTTTTTCCAATGTTGGATACACAATGGGAGGGATGTGTTGAGATGCGTCCATGGCCGCACAACACTACTGATACATACGAATCAAACACATCTGGATTTAGCAGCAGTGGATCAGAAAAGTTATTTGTTCCATACCTTGTGCCAGATGCACCAGACGATAGTTATTATGATTTTTTCAGCGACAGTCGTCAGAGACTTGTAACTGTATTCGAGGGAAACAACAGAAGGTTTTCAACAAGCTATCTGACTGATTTTTTTGACTATGATGCGGATCAAAATAGAGCATTCGCAGTTTATCAGCGGGATAATGAATTTGGTCCGGGAGATTCCCTTGGTGAAATTAATGATAATAAAATAAACAGAACCAATTGGTTGTGGAAATATCAGGCCGTACAGGCATTCACCAACAAGCCAAATTTTGAGAAAAATCTCAACAGAACTGACAACAGGTATTTTGCCGATTTTGGACCTAATGCCTTTTGCCCGGACAGTACAGTCCTACAGCTTACAGATAACAAGAAAACAATCCTAGACCATCTGGACAGCATGGAAGCTCATGGTAGTACCAATATCCAACAAGGCCTCACCTGGGGCTGGCGAACGCTGAGTGCAGCAAAGCCTTTCACAAAAGGCAGACCGTTGAGTGAGAAAAACAATTTGAAAATCCTGATTCTTTTGACTGATGGAGCCAACCAGCAGCTCACCCAAAATAATGCCAACAATACGCTATACAGTGCATGGGGATATCAACGTGATTCAAACGTTTTGAAACACCCAATCTCTGACCAAAACACTCATGGTCGTTTGCTCGAAGGTACCAGTGGCAGTGATCGAACGGATACTATTTTTCAGAGTCAATATTCCATTGATACAACACCAGATAACAGGGAAGAATTTGAAGATCTCATGGACCTTCATACCAACCAGTCTTGCAACAATATTAAAGATGATGGCATCTCAATTTATGCAATTGCTTTTGATGTTCCAAGCGGAGGTCAGGTGAGAAGTTTGCTAGAAAACTGCTCTGGGTCGGGCAAAATTAATAACGTTGAAGTTGTTCAAAACGTCAAGTTTTATCATGATGTAGAGGGAATTGAACTTGAAGATACCTTCAAAGAAATTGCTGAAGGCATTTCGAACCTGCGCGTTTCACAATAACTAAAAACACAACAGAATCAAAAGCCCGTCCCAGAGCATATCTGAGGCGGGCTTTTTCATGTGTATCTTTGTGAAATACCAACACTTACCACAACCAAAATACTGCCAAAAATCTGAACCGTATTAAGTGTTTCCCCAAACAAAATCCAAGTCATGAAAAACGCGACTACCGGCACCAGAAAAAATAGAGATGCCACAGAAGATGCATCCCCCTGTTTGATCAAATACATCAAAAGCGCAATCGCCCCAATGGACAAGACAAGTACCAACCATACCATGGAAATTACTGTTGGCGCACTCCAGACGATACGCTGTGTTTCAATGAAAAGAGACATGATGCCCACAATACTCGCAGCGCCTACATATTGCGCTGCAGTTCCTATCCATAAATTCAAGCTTTTCACATGCCGCTTTTGATAGACCGCACCCAGACTTATCGCGATGGTTGAAAGCAGTGTTGCGAATAATGTAACGCCAGTGATCCCCGGAATTGCCGCAGCAATATCAAATTCAGGAAAGAGAACCAGAAATATTCCGGCTAGTGCTAAAACAAAAAATAAAAGTCGCCAAAGTGAAATCCGCTCACCGAGCCACACATAGGCAATGAACACGGTAAAGAATGGCTGGAACGATACAACCAGCGATGCGACGCCTGCCGGCATGCCTTTTGATACCGCATAGAACACACCGCCCAAATATATGCCATGCAATAAAACGCCAATTAGCATGGAATGCCAGACTTCTGCCCAAGGCACATCTCTTGGTTTTAACCATGCTATAACAAACAAGCCCAGCAGGGCAAATGCAATTGCAAAGCGCACAAACAGAAAAAACAAAGGTTCTGCGTCGATTGTGCCTAGTTTGGCGCCTACAAATCCCGTTGCCCATAGCAAAACGAAAATGATTGGCGCAAATTTGATAAACAGGTTCGTATGTGATTTCATAGCTGCGCGGCTCCTTAATCTACAAAGCATAATTCGGATGTGAACATTGTTAAACAATGCCTAGCAGATGCACACAGTTTTCGTTAAACATTGACGAATAGAGGATTTAGCAAACCATGAACAATACAAACCTAAAGTCACGCGTACAGGCCGCTATAGACATCAAAACCAAACCACCGGGCTCGCTTGGCGAGATTGAGGCTTTGGCATTGCAAATGGCAGTGGCACAGAAATCTGAGACCCCACAGGCCGACCCGGCTTGCCTTCTCTTGTTTGCTGGTGACCATGGTTTGGTTGAAGAAGGTGTATCCGCTTGGCCAAGTGAAGTCACCGCGCAAATGGTATTAAACTTTCTCTCAGGCGGCGCTGCAGCAAATGTCTTCGCCCGTTCAAACGGTATTGATATCAAAGTGGTAGACGCCGGCGTTTCTGGCGACCTTCCCGACCACCCCGAACTCATCCGCGCGAATATCCGCAAAGGAACACGTAACGCACTGAAGGAAGATGCCCTCACCCCAAACGAAGTTAAAGCTGCGATTGGCTTTGGGAAAAAGCTCGCCACTGAAACAGTGGAAGCCGGAGCCAAAGTCATCGCACTTGGTGAGATGGGCATTGGCAACACATCATCAGCCACCCTGCTTGCCCATGCAATTGAAGGCATAGACCTTGAAACCCTTACCGGCCCCGGTGCAGGATTAGATGGTGACGGCGTTCAAAAGAAACTCGAAATTCTCAAAAAAACTGCCGCGCGCAAACCGGGAAAACTATCTCCATTCGAAGCACTTTGTGCATTTGGCGGCTTGGAAATTGCCATGATGGCAGGTGCTTTGGCTGGTGCAGCGGAAGCCAATGCAGTCGTGTTGGTGGATGGGTTTATTGCAACATCCGCCGCCCTTGTTGCGCTCCGCGCACATCCTGAACTTGCGGGCAATGTCGTCTTCGCACATATGTCCAAGGAACCCGGCCATCAGGCCGTGTTAAACGCGTTAGAGGCGAACCCGCTTCTTAATCTCGAATTGCGTTTGGGCGAAGGTTCGGGCGCGCTCCTCGCATTCCCCTTATTGCGCAATGCTTGCGCCATGCTCAACGAAATGGCCACATTTGAAAGTGCTGGCGTTTCAGGCAAGGAAGAAGGTTAAGTTTGAACAAACTGCTAGAACATCTCGCCCTTTGCATTTCGTTCTTCTCGCGCGTTCCACTGCCTGCATTTCTGGGCAACAAAATAAACGACGACAGTAAGCTTACCGATGCTGTCATAATGTTTCCCATTACTGGCTTCGGCATTGGCATTGTTCCAGCACTCATCTGGTATGTGGCCAGTCTCTATCTGCCTCCACTTATTGCAGCAGGACTGGCAATCGGCATAGGCCTCCTGATCACTGGCGCTTTGCATGAAGACGGACTGGCCGATTGTGCAGATGGTTTCGGCGGTGGGCGCGATAGCACTAAAGTTCTCGACATTATGCGCGATAGCACCATCGGCACCTATGGCGGCGCAGCACTTATCATGAGTATTGGTTTGCGATGGACTGCACTTGCAAGTTTCGGTCCAATCACAGGTGCTCTGGCCCTTCTCATTGCCCATTCGGGCAGTCGTTCAGTTATGCCAATCGCGATGGAATTTTCCCAATACGCACGTTCCAAAGGGCTTGGTCAAATGGCATCCGGTGACTTGCCTGATTTACATTTCCTAATCACCCTTGCCATTGCTTTCGCGTTTGCGTTTCTGCTTGGTTTCTGGCCCGGCGTGGTTGCCGTAACAATTGCCATGTTTCTTGGCTGGAGCTTCCTAAAATACGCGGAACATCGCATTGGCGGCTATACGGGCGATGTCTTCGGCGCGATGCAACAGATCGCAGAAATTACAATTCTCATTACGCTTGCAGGTATCTGGACATGATTTTTCTCCGCCACCCTACACCGGATGTGCCTACCGGCACCTGCTACGGTCAAACAGATTTAGACATTGCAGAAATCGGGCACGCTCAAATCGAAAACGCCGTTAAAGTAACACCCACAGTCTCCCGCGTATTGGCAAGCCCTGCCCTTCGCTGTAGCAAACTTGCCCACTCGATTGCCGACCGTCACGGCCTCACACCCATTTTTGACGAACGCCTTTGGGAAATGAACATGGGTGAATTTGAAGGCAAGCTTTGG
>CAZXZQ010000183.1:0-6040 GCA_964645215.1 uncultured Rhizobiaceae bacterium
GGCTTATTAAAAGATGATGTTAGGCAAACCTCATCAGGCTTCCCAGGATTAAGGAATATCCCTGTTTTGGGTACTCTGTTCAGAAGTAGAGAGTTTCAACGTTTTGAAACAGAGCTGGTAATCATTGCCACTCCGTATCTGGTTCGTCCTGTCGCAAGACAAAAGCTTGCTCGTCCTGATGATAATTTTCAACCAACAGCAGATGGCGCAGCAAATTTCTTAGGTCGCTTAAACAGAATTTACGGCAAGGTTGAAGGGAACATTCCTGAAGGTCGTTATCACGGTAAAGTTGGCTTCATATTTAAATGATGTCGAAAGTAAATGGAGTAAAAAAAATGACTCATACATCAAGTACTGGTTTCACCAGCAGATTTGAGAAAGCATTCAAAGCTAACGGCATCAAATTCTCAGCAATCATGATTGCTTTAGCTGTGTCTGGATGTGCGTCTTATCAGAAAGATCATTTCACAGTTGGTTCCGTGCCAGGTGATTATCGCACGAAGCATCCTATTGTTGTTTCCCAGTCAGAAGTGACATCTGATATTTTGGTCAATCCTTCTATGAGAGGCATGTCTTTTGAGATCCAAAATAAAGTTACTGAATTTGTCGGCAGGTATAATCGATCGGGCTCAGGACAACTGCGCGTCATAATTCCATCTGGCTCTCATAATGAAAGAGCTGCCAGGGCTGTATCTGGTGACATTGTAAATTATATGCGCTCGCAAGGTGTTGCTTCATCTAAAATCAGCCTTGAAAGATACCATGCATCTAACCATGGTGATGCAGCTACTTTGCGTCTTTCATATGATACGACTGCTGCAAAGGTTCACAGTGAATGTGGTCAATGGACGGAAGATCTCTTGGCAAATTCTGAAAATGTGAACTACCAAAATTATGGGTGTGCCACGCAAAATAATCTCGCTGAGATAATTGCAAATCCTGAAGATCTAATTTCACCTAGAGGTCAATCAGAAATTGATGCAACACGTCGCGATAACGTAATTAACGATTGGCGTGATACCGGTTCTGCAGATTTACCAAGCCTGCTTTAGTAATAATTGAGTAATTAAAATTCGAGGAAAAAGTAATGTCAATTGATGCTCAACAAGATGAAATGATGATGAATATCGAGGCAGATTCATCTGATCAGGTTACACATCATGAAGTTGATCAAGGTAATATGTCGGAAATCCGACCAATTCCAAGAATCACAATTCAATCTTTTTGTGAGACTGAAAATGTTCAACAGACTTTGGAAATGGCTTCTAATGACAGACGCATGTCAAGAGCCCATTCATCGGTTACGATGGGGGGTGTTCAAGCCGCGGTAGAATATTATGCGACGGCACCTACACCAAACCTGATAATCCTCGAATCAAAACTTTCTGGTGATGCTTTGATGGCTGAGCTTGAAAGACTTGCGTCTGTGTGTGACGCTGATACTAAGGTTATGATCATTGGGCATTTCAATGATATCCTCATTTACCGGAAACTTATATCAAACGGTATTTCTGAGTATCTTGTGGCACCAATTTCCATGGCAGATGTTATGGCGACAATCTCGTCAATTTTTGCTAGTAGTGAATCAGGTGTTCTTGGACGTTTGATCGCCTTTGTTGGTGCAAAGGGTGGCAGTGGCTCATCAACTGTTTGTCACAATGTTGCATGGTCAGTTTCATCTACGTTTAAAACAGAAGTTGTACTTGCAGATTTAGATTTGCCTTTTGGTACAGCCAATATAAATCTTGACCAAGATCCAACACAAGGCATTGCAGAAGCTGTTTTCTCACCAGACCGAGTAGATGATATATTATTAGATCGCTTACTTGCAAAATGTGCGGAACATTTAAGTCTATTGGCCGCGCCTTCAACACTTGAACGCACATATGATTTTGAGCCAAGCGCATTCTCATCTGTTCTAGAGGTTGCGCAGCGAGGCGCGCCATGTGTAATGGTTGATGTCCCGCATCAATGGAATGGCTGGACAAAACAGGTTCTGGCAGCGGCAGATGAAGTTGTAATCACAGCGGTTCCAGAGCTAGCTAATTTAAGAAACGCCAAGAACCTTCTTGATACGCTAACTGAATTGCGTCCAAACGATACTCAACCAAGATTGCTTTTAAATCAAACAGGAATGCCTAAGCGGCCTGAAATATCGCCTGCCGATTTTAGTAGTGCTTTGGAAATTGACCCCATCGGTAACATTGCATTTGATCCAGTATTATTTGGTACAGCTGCAAATAATGGACAAATGGTTTCTGAGGTTGATCCTAAAAATGCAACTGCAGATACGTTCAATATGCTTGCTCAGATTCTAACAGGAAAATCTGAAATTCGTCAGGAAAAGAAGAAGGCATTCGACCTGCTCAAGAGTTTGAAACGCAAAAAATAATTATACCATATTTGATTATATGGGATCACATCAAAATAACAGGATCAGATGATGTTCGGAAAACGTGGTGGAAGCTTAGATGACAACCAAACAGGGGCGGGGGCTCCAGCACCTAGTGTTGTTGAAGAAAAAGTTGCAGTCCCAAAAGAAACTGTAACTGCGCCGCCAATGGTTTCACCAGTGCCGCCGCCTCAGCAGGAAGCAAGTAACGGTTCACTTGAAGAAAAATCTGAAGAATATTACGACACCAAAACAAGTGTTTTTTCAGCGCTTATTGATACAATTGATTTAGGTCAATTGGCAGAGATGGAGCCTGAGGCTGCGCGCGAAGAAATTCGCGATATCGTAAATGACATCATCTCTATTAAAAACCTTGCCATGTCGATTTCTGAGCAAGAAGAAATACTGGAAGATATTTGTAATGATGTTTTAGGTTATGGTCCGCTTGAGCCATTATTGGTGCGTGATGACATTGCCGATATTATGATCAATGGTGCAAAAAACTCATTCATTGAGGTTGATGGTAAAGTAGTGAATGCAAATGTGCGTTTTAGAGATAATACGCAGCTCATGAACATCTGCCAAAGAATCGTGAGCCAGGTTGGCAGACGCGTAGATGAATCAAGCCCAATATGTGACGCGCGGCTTGCTGATGGTTCTCGTGTGAACGTAATTGCGCCGCCATTGGCAATTGATGGTCCTGCGCTTACAATTCGTAAATTCAAGAAAGATAAACTTACCCTTGATCAGCTTGTGAAATTTGGCTCGATTACACCTGAAGGTGCAACAATTCTTGAAATTATCGGTAAGGTAAGATGTAACATCATTATCTCTGGCGGTACGGGTTCTGGTAAAACAACCTTGCTGAATTGTATGAGCGCCTATGCAGGACCAGAAGAACGCATCATTACGTGTGAAGATTCAGCGGAACTTCAATTACAGCAGCCGCACGTTGTTCGTCTAGAAACACGCCCACCTAACCTTGAAGGTGAGGGGCAGATTTCCATGACTGACCTAGTTAAAAACTGTCTGCGTATGCGTCCTGAACGAATTATTGTTGGTGAGGTTCGTGGCTCTGAGGTGTTTGACCTTTTGCAAGCAATGAATACAGGTCACGATGGTTCAATGGGAACAATTCACGCAAACTCACCGCGTGAATGTCTTAACCGTGTTGAATCAATGATTGCTATGGGCGGTTTTAGTCTTCCTGCAAAGACAGTGCGCGAAATTATTGTAGGTTCAGTGGATGTTATTATCCAGGCTACGCGTTTGCGTGATGGTTCTCGTCGCATCACACACATTACAGAAGTACTCGGACTTGAGGGTGATGTGATCATTACACAGGACTTATTCATCTATAAAATTGAAGGTGAAGATGCAAATGGCAAGCTTATAGGTAAGCATGTTTCAACAGGCATTGGACGCCCTGCATTTTGGGATCGTGCGCGTTACTTTAACGAAGAAGCACGTCTAGCTGCAGCACTAGATGCTGCAAATGAAGAGATTGATTAAGAGTAGGCGTATTTAATATGTTTGGAATTGATATAAATATAATAGCCCTTATGGGACTTGTCTTGCTTGCAGCAGGAGCAGGTACATATGCTGTGCTGTTTAATAATGTTGCAACCGAACGCAATACTGAAAAACGTATCAATCATATCAAATCTACAGACCGTGATCGTGATTCTCGAATGCGTGCGGAGGCAAGAATAGCTGATGCCTCAAAACGCAAGCAAACACTTCAAAATTCACTTAAAGAACTTGAAGAAGCAAATAAAGATCGCGACTCCAAAAAAATGGGAATCAAGGAGCAGATGCGGCAAGCAGGTATGACTATGACTGTAAAACAATTTACAATCGTAAGCATTGTTTCAGGCATTGTGTTTTGTATTCTCGCATACTTTTTGTCTGGTAACCCATTTGTTACAGGCGCGGCTCTTTTCTTAGGTGGATTTGGCTTTCCACGCTGGGTAGTTGGATACAAAAAAAACAAAAGAATGAACGCATTTCTGAACGAATTTCCTAATGCTGTCGATGTGATTACGCGAGGGATTAAAGCTGGTCTTCCATTAAATGACTGTCTTGGTATTATTGCGCGAGAATCCAAGGAACCTGTTCGGGGCGAGTTTAAGAAAATTCTTGAAACGCAGCAACTTGGTGTTCCAATGACAGAAGCGATATTGAAGTTACATAAGAATGTTCCACTGACTGAGGCAAATTTCTTTGGCATTGTTATTTCAATTCAACAATCTGCTGGTGGTAATCTTTCAGAAGCACTTGCAAATTTATCAACTGTTTTGCGTGATCGTAAAAAAATGAAGGCCAAGATTCGAGCGATGTCTTCAGAAGCGAAGGCTTCAGCTGGTATTATTGGTTCACTCCCGTTTATTGTAACCACAATACTTTACGTCGTTGCTCCTGATTACATCGCCATACTCTTCACTGATAGAACAGGTAATATCATTCTGCTTGTCTCAGGTACTTGGATGATGATGGGCGTAATGATCATGAAAAAAATGATTAACTTTGACTTCTAACTTTAGTAGCTTGATTATCGCGAAAGCATAAATATGTCGCAAATTTTGAACAGCATAACAGATCCGCAAACACTAATGGCAATATTAGCTGCAGTTGGTGTTTTTGCCACATGTATTAGCTTAGCCATGCCGGTACTTCAAAAAGATGAGCTTGGCTCGCGCATGAAGTCTGTAGCAATTGAGCGAGATAAACTGCGCGCGCGTGAGCGTGCACGTTTGGTCGAGCAAGAAAAGAAAAAGAGTCTTAAGAAAACAAGTGAAGGCGGGCTTGTCCAAAACTTGGTTGAGAGCTTAAATCTTAAAAATGCAATTGCTGATGAGGCGACAGGGGATAAAATGCTAATGGCGGGTTTTCGACAATCTCGTCATATGAATGTTTTTCTATTCTTTAAAGTCGTTATGCCATTTGTAATGATGGGCTTTGGTGCCTTCTTGGTTTTTGTAGCATTTGCTGATGAACGCCCAGTAATGATAAACCTAACTGTAATTGCCTGTTTTGCAATGATAGGATTTTACCTCCCGGGCATCTATATTAAAAACGTTATCGGAAAACGCCAATTGTCAATCCGTAGAGGCTGGCCAGATGCACTCGACCTCATGCTTATTTGTGTTGAATCAGGCATGTCCCTTGAAGCCGCTCTGAAAAAGGTGGCTATTGAGATAGGAATACAATCACCGGAATTGGCTGAAGAACTGGCACTGACAACTGCTGAATTATCTTACCTTCAAGAGCGAAGACAAGCGCATGAAAACCTGGCTAAGCGTACGGGGTTAGAAGCAGTAAAATCTGTAACGATGGCTCTTATTCAGGCTGAACGTTACGGTACGCCACTTTCAACTGCTCTGCGTGCTCTTGCGCAGGAAAGCCGTGACATGCGAATGTCAGAGGCTGAAAAGAAAGCGGCATCTTTGCCGCCCAAACTAACGGTTCCAATGATCGTATTCTTCTTGCCAGTATTGTTTGGGGTCATCATGGGACCAGCAATGATACAAATATTCTAAAGGTTTTTTAAAATTATAAGAAGCCCAAGAAAAGCTGCGATACTAAACGCAGCTTTTTTTATGAAGTCATAAATTTAAGGTGCCCACTTTGATAAATAAGAGGCCTTAT
>CAZXZQ010000184.1:0-6025 GCA_964645215.1 uncultured Rhizobiaceae bacterium
CATCGGATTTCGCCGCCTGAATCATCGCACGCAACATCAAGGCAGCCGCAGCTTCCTGATCTGCACTAGGCGCTCTTTGTGGTTCACCTTGGCTTGTTAGTGCTTCATTGAACATGTCGCCAAACGAACCACTTGATTCTGCGGGTGCTTGTCGTTGTGATAGCATTTCACCAAATACATCACCCAAGCTACCGCCACCGCGCGTTTGTGTTTGGCCACCAGTAAGACCACCGAGAAGATCACCTAGCCCGCCGCCAGAACTGCCTCTGCCTGATTGCGCGCCGCCAGCTAATTGTTCGAGAATGTCGCCAAGACCACCTGATGAGCCACGCTGCCCTGCTTGTGGCTGTTGTCCGCCAAGCATGCCGCCCAATAGATCACCAAGACCACCGCCCGATTGACCAGCAGGTGCCTGCGATGCGCCACCACCTAAAACACTGCCAATACCTTTTTGAACAGCCATACCGATTGCGATTTTTGCCAAAGTACCCATAAGACTCATTATATTTCTCCAGAATTAATAAAAGTAAGGGCACATTAGGTTATTAACTATGCATGCTAAATGACAGTTACAATGCCTAGTATTTAATAAATTTGCCTCGCGCTAAAGCCCTCTAACTTCACCTTCACACATAACAGCAGGGTCATAGGCTTTGCGAGAGAATACTTCACGCACCATTGGCTCAAAATGTTCGAGCGGTTTCATTGGATAATCTGGGTCGAAGCTCGACTGGTCCCATTTCTCGCAGAAATCAACACAGGTTTGAAAATACGGATGGTCTTTATGTTTCTGGCGCTCTTCAGGATCCCATCCATAATGATGCGCATAATAAACCATTTGGAAAAGGCCGTGATGCTCAACAACCCAAGCTACTTCATCTCGTACAAATGGGCGTAAAATTTCTGCAGCAAAGCGATCATGATTTTGAGGGGCAAGCCCATCACCAATATCATGCAGAAGTGCAGCGACGATCCAATCTATATCAGAACCATCATTTTCAGCTCTTGTCGCAGATTGAAGTGCGTGTTCAAGGCGTGTAATTTTGTAACCAGACAAGGTTTCATCTGCTTGATGACGCAATTCGCGCATGATGCGGTCTGCCGTCATAGAAAGATAAGGTTGCTCCAACTCATGCAGCAACTCATAATCTTCTTTAGTGCCATCCTTCATTTGGGTGAAAGAAACCTGATTGTCATCCATTTCGGAACCTGTTTAATTGGTAATGATCTTTTTAAGATTGATATGAATTGGCTAATAAGGCAATAAAAAATAGCGACATAAATGACGGATTAGGAAAATGGGTAAAAAAGATCAAAGCGATTATGCGATTACAGCCAATTCTCTTTTAGGCAGAGGCGAAGATTCCACTTTTTCCGGTGTGATGTCTTTTATGCGTCGCAAGTATACGAAAGACGTGGAAGGTGCCGATTTGGTGGTGATGGGGATCCCGCTTGATACCTCAGTTACAAACCGCCCTGGCACACGTTTTGGCCCTGCAGCAATCAGACGTGCATCCGCCATTCTTGATGCCGATCCACAATATCCATTTCATATGGATTTCTTTGAGAAACTTGCAGTTGCAGATTATGGTGATTGCGCTATCAGCACCAATCGTGTTTGGGAAAATCCTGAGCGCATTGAAAATGAAGCCAAGTCCATTATAGACACAGGCGCTTATCTCCTCTCGTTAGGTGGCGATCATTATGTAACATGGCCCCTACTTCGTGCGCATGCAGAACAGCATGGCCCACTTGCGCTCATTCAGTTTGATGCCCATCAGGATACATGGGATACGAATGATGGTGATGATGGCATACCGGAGATCGACCATGGCACGATGATTACACGCGCTGTAAGAGACGGCGTTATTGATCCCGCTAAGTCAATCCAGATTGGCATTCGCACTCACGCACCAGACGACTATGGCATAGAGATCATCTATGGCGATGAAGTTGAAGAAATGTCGGCTGACGAAATTACCAACCAGATAAAAGCACGTGTTGGCTCTGGCCCTGTTTATCTTTCGTTTGATATCGACTGTCTTGATCCTGCTTATGCGCCCGGCACTGGCACACCAGTTGCGGGCGGTCCATCATCAGCAAAGATGTTATCTGTATTGCGTAAGCTTGGCAGCATCAACATTGTCGGGTCTGACGTGGTTGAAGTTTCACCAGCCTATGATCATGCAGATATCACCGCCATTGCAGGTTCAATGGTTGCCATGTATATGGTGGGACTTCAGGCAGAGAAGAAAACAGATTAGCAAATTGAGAAACTGATTCAACTTGTTGTTAATCTGATTCTGATAATCTGAATAAACTACTGATATTTTGGATATTATTATGAAACCGAGCATCTTCATTGACGGCGAACATGGCACAACAGGCTTGCAAATACGTGAGCGATTAGCAAACCGCGATGGCCTAAACATTCTATCTTTGGCGATGGAAGACCGTCGCGATAATGATAAACGCGCTCAGATGTTATCCGAGTGCGATGTTGCTATTTTATGCTTGCCGGATGATGCGTCACGCGAAGCGGTTTCTATGGTTGAAGCGGCTGGGAATGATTGCGCAATCATTGATACATCCACCGCGCATAGAACCCACCCTGATTGGGCATTTGGATTTGCAGAACTTGATAAAGACCAAGCCGACAAGATCAAAACATCAAAGCGGGTTAGTAATCCCGGCTGTTATTCCACCGGTGCTATCGCATTGTTAAAACCATTGATTGATACAGGCATTATGCCTCGCGCTCTACCAGTAACAATTAATGCAGTGTCCGGATATACGGGTGGCGGCAAGCAACTCATCGCGCAGATGGAAGATGCTAATCATGAAGCGCATATCGATACTTCATTTCATCTCTATGCGCTTGGGATGCAACATAAACACGTGCCTGAAATTATGACGCATACCGGGTTGGAGAAACGCCCTATCTTCATGCCAAGTGTTGGACGATTTGCGCAAGGCATGCTTGTCTCAATTCCGCTGTTCCTGGAGCATTTATCGTATGCCAGCGCAGAGACCGTTCGTGGCGCAATGGAAGTACATTATAATGGCTGTGAGTTTGTTTCTGTCGCAAGCGATGATGAAGATGTTAGCCAAATCAAACCAGAAGATTATGCTGGCCGTGACGACATGAAACTATGGGTCATGGGCAATGAAGAAAGCGGCCATGTAAACCTGATTGCACAGCTAGACAACCTTGGCAAAGGCGCATCAGGTGCGGCCGTTCAAAACCTCAATCTACTGCTTTCTTAAACATAGCCACCTTTTATTGCCCGCAAGTGCCACACACTTGCGGCAAGAAGGATGATTGCACCACCTTGATGCACGAGCGCCCAATCTAACGGCACAATCAGCACCAGTGTAATGATGCCTATGGCTGCTTGAACCAGCACGAATAATGAAATGATGATTGTTCTGAGCATAAATGAACCACTGCTCGCTTCACGCATTGCGTATACCATTTGGGCAAAGGCCAGAATTACAATCGCATAAGCGCTTAGGCGGTGAACAAATTGCACAGTCTTGCCATTTTCAAAAAAATTGATCCAAAACGGCTCCTGAATAAAAAGACCTGATGGAACAATTGCACCATCCATCGTAGGCCAGTCGTTAAACGCATGTCCTGCATGTTGCCCTGCAACCAACGCACCAAGGAATATTTGGAACAAGATTGCGATAACAATCACCCAAGAAAAAACATGCAGCGCTTTCGTCGTGTGCTCACCTTTCTCTTCTATGAGACCGCGTGCAAGCCATAAGCAATACGCAAAGATAATCGCAGCAAGTGTTAAGTGAGTTGCCAAACGATATTGACTGACATCGACCCGATCAACGAGGCCTGATTTCACCATCCACCAGCCGATGAAACCTTGCAGGCCACCAAGCAGAAAGAGAACAACCAAACGCGGTTTAAGCTGCTGTGTGAGCCTGCCTGTTGACCAGAAGAACACGAGCGGAATAAAGACAGCCAAGCCAATGAAGCGGCCTAGGAAACGGTGTCCCCATTCCCACCAGAAGATGAATTTAAATTCATCCATGCTCATGCCTTTATTGATCTGCTCGTATTCTGGGATCAGTCGATATTTCTCAAGCGCGATTTCCCAATCAGATGCACTTAAAGGTGGGATCGCGCCAAGGATCGGTTTCCATTCGGTAATGGATAGTCCAGAGTCGGTGAGCCGTGTCGCGCCGCCAACAATCACCATTGCGAACACAAGCAAGCATATAAAGTATAGCCAATTTCGAACCAAGGATCGATCTGTGTCGGTGATGGTCATAAATTAAATCACTCAAAAGTTGTTTCACGGCTTACTTATCGCTTTATCAGGTTAAGACGATGTGGCAAGCAGTCGCGCGATTAAACATTGATTAAATGCATTATCCAACATATTTGTAGCGCATGCACACAAGAACCAAAAAACTAATCGGCACTTTTCTAATCGTTTTCATGGCACTTTTATATGCATTGGTTGCAACAACCATTGCAGCAGCTAAGCTTGCTGATGCAAGCGGATGGGTGCATTTGGTATATTTTGTGGTGTCAGGTCTTCTATGGGTGGTACCGGCAATGTTTATCATCACCTGGATGAGTAGGCCCAGCAAAGCTGAAATGCACGAAAACCAGTAATCGGCTATTTTATCGAGATACTTCTTCCAAAATTACCAAGCCAAGTGGTAACACCAGAAAGCAATGTATTGATGTAATGCATGGATTGGTGATGCCCATTAATTGAGATCCGAGGCAGCGCAGTCATGTGATCCTTATGTACTGGGTAAACAACGCCATGTCTTGTTGTTGTAGCTGTTTTAAACCCGCACTCTCTAGCAATTTCAAATTCACGACTTCTGGCCACTTGGTGGTAGCCATATGGATAGGCGAAATGCTCTGTTTCAATGCCTATCTCTGATTTGATTACAGCGCGCCCTTGTTCCATTTCATAACGCACATCCTCTTCAGACAGTTTATTAAGCGCATAGTGGCTGATTGTATGCGCACCTATGGTACATAATGGATCGTCTTTTAGAGCATTGATCTCAGACCAATCCATCAATTGTTCACGGGCATAAGCCAGTTGATCAATTTTATGCGCTTTAGCAAGATCGGAAACAATTTTCCTTGCCTCACCTTCGCTAACATCGCGGATAAGGTATATAACCAGCTCTTTGTAGACTTTCATTTTCTTGGCAGGTGTTGAAATATCAAATCCAACCCGACCTTTCGGCATATCAATGTAAACGTGATTGAGTTTGGCGATTACCCGCTCAAGATCATCCCACCAAAGCGGCGTATCCCCTTCCGTGAAACCTGTCGCAACATAAATTACATACGGCACATCGTGGCGTCTAAAAATCGGGATCGCATTTTCAAGATTGTTACGATAGCCGTCATCCAGTGTAATGCAGATAAATGGATTTTTGTCCTTATACGCTTCCGGATTTTCAATGCGCTCGGCAACTTCATCCATGCTGATAAAGTCATAGTTTTTCTTTTTCAAGCGGATGATCAGTTTATCCAGAAACTCCGGGGAAGCTGTTAGGTGGTAATTTGGAGAGAAAGCAGTTTTATTAATATTACGCACATGGTGTAGCATAATGATCGACCCCATGCCTTGCATATGGGGTTTTAAAATCGCTTGTATTCCTGAGAAATACAGCGCGTTTAACAAAACTTTTCGAATCATAGACACACTTTCCCGCCTTAAGACTCTCGTTTTAGCACACAGTTTCTTTAGAAACTCTTGCTATCCTAAACTCTAAAATCAATTTTTCGTTTTAGAGATAGATATGACATCAACTAAAAAACTCGGCCTAGTAAACGGTTATGAAATTTACGTACATACGGATATGGAGACGTTGAAAGACGAGTGGCTTATCTTACAGAATGAAAAATATTGCAATATTTACCAGCACTATGATTGGGTGAGAATTGCAAAAGAAACAATCAATAAAGATGATGCGTTTTTTATAATCGTTATTCGGGTTGAAAAGACAGGCGCTGTTGCTTGTATCA
>CAZXZQ010000185.1:0-6006 GCA_964645215.1 uncultured Rhizobiaceae bacterium
AGTGGCTCGTTTATAAGCTCTCTTATATTTGATAAATTAAAGCCTTCCATTTTCTCCATAATCCATTAGTTTTAAGATGGGTGGAAAAATAATGAGTTTTGCAAAATTTTTTCTTATCATTTTTACAAGCGCAATATTGACTTTATCAGCGCAGCATCAAGCGTATGCGCAATCTGAAGCCACTGAGCCTGAAGTTTCTCAACCAGATAAAAAATCTGATGAAATTGAGCAAGAAGAGCAAAAAGAAACGGTAGAAGACGAGCCAGCAGTTTCCACTTCGCAAGACAATTCCGAAATTGATGATGTTGAAATTCCCGAAGTTTCTTATGATCTTGCAGCACTGCCTTTTCCAACGCGGCGCATGCGCGAATTGCTATTAGAAGCAGCGCAGGAAGGGCAAATAGAAAAGTTACGACAGCTTATTGGTGTTGGAGATGATGCAACGCAGCTTTCCTTTGGTGGCACGGATGGTGACCCGATTGATTTTCTCAAGCAAGAGTCCGGAGATGATAACGGCCATGAAATTCTAGCCATCCTCTCGGAAGTGCTTGAGGCTGGCTATGTGCATTTGGATAAGGGCACCGAAAATGAACTTTTTGTCTGGCCGTATTTCTTTGCGCTCCCTATTGATAATTTAAATGACAAGCAAAAGGTTGAACTTTTCCGCATCGTCACGTATGGCGATTTCCAAGACATGAAAGAATTTGGCGGTTACATATTTTACCGTGTAGGGATTAGCCCTTCAGGCCGCTGGGAATTTTTTGTCGCTGGAGACTAGATTTTGTATTTTGCCAAATTGGATAACAGATCGCTGATTGAAATTTCAGGCGAAGAAGCTGAGACGTTTCTCGACAATCTGATAACCTGCAAGGTTGTTGGTCTGGGGAAAGGAAAAGCAAGCTTTGGCGCGCTTCTGACCCCTCAAGGGAAAATCATGTTTGATTTTTTCCTTATTAAAACCGAAGACGGATTTCTCATTGATACAGCAGAAAGTCTTGGTACAGAGCTGATAAAAAGGCTTACTTTCTACAAGCTGCGCGCCAAGGTTGAGATCAAGCCATCTGCTATAAATGATGTTATTGCGGTTTGGACAAATGATTTGAATATAAGCGATCTTGTACAAGACCCTCGTCATCCAAACATGGGCTTTAGGGTTTACAATCCAAAAATAGTCAAGGATGCAAGTGCCGATTACCAAATGCATCGAATAGAGTGCGGCATCCCTGAAGGCGGCATTGATTTTGAATATAGTGTCGCCTATCCGCATGAAGTTTTGATGGATCAATTTGCTGGTGTAGATTTCAAAAAGGGTTGCTATGTCGGCCAAGAAGTTGTCTCCCGCATGCAACATCGCGGCACAACCAAGAAGCGCGTCATCCATATCACGAGCGATCAGCCACTCCCACCAACAGGCACGCCTATTCTTGCAGATGAAAAATCAGCAGGCACACTTGGAAGTGTCAATGATAAGTCAGGTCTAGCACTCGTTCGTTTGGACAGAGTTGCAAAAGCTAACCTTGTTGAAGCGGATGGTGTTGCGCTTAAGACAAACATTCAGGATTGGGTGAATTTTAAGTTTCCGGAGCCTAATTAATGCCGCGCAAAGCTGAACCTCCCCGCGCCTGGCAACGCATGCTTTCCGGCAGACGTTTAGATTTGCTTGAACCTTCACCGCTTGATGTAGAAGTGCATGATATCGCCCACGGCCTTGCACGTGTTGCACGATGGAATGGTCAAACCTCAGGCGAGAACGCATTTTCTGTTGCACAGCACTCGGTTATTGTTTGGCAAGTGTTTTGCAAACTTCAACCTAAAGCGACACCCGATGAAGAGCTAATTGCACTTCTGCATGATGCCCCTGAATATGTCATTGGTGATATGATTTCTCCATTCAAGGCGGTTCTTGGCGATGAGTATAAGCAGGTGGAAGCGCGGCTGGAAGAAGCCGTTCATCGGCGATATTCCCTGCCACCTAAAACAAATGCAACGCTTAAAAAAGAGATAAAACGCGCCGACTCAATTTCCGCGTATTTTGAAGCGGTGGAACTCGCGGGTTTTGCACGTGAAGAAGCGCAGAAGTTTTTTGGCACGCCACGCGGGTTTTCTGCTGATATGTTCAATTTCAAACCACTCCCTCCTTCTGAAGCGCAAGCCTTATTTATAGATAGCTTTGAAAAGATAGAACGGAAACGCGCAAACCATGGCTGAGAAAAGTCATATTGAGATCGGTTTAAATGCAGCGATTGTTGCCATGTTTGAAAACAACCCTGCTATTCTGCGTCTGCCCGCTTCTTCCCAAACCATTTATGACGCTCTGCCTTACGGACAGTTTAACCCAAGCGAGCACCGCACGATGGAAGAAGGCTTACGTGGACTTGCGCAAGTGCAAACCGGGATACGTCCCGGCTATGTCGAGCAGCTCTATACATTTGGTGACCGTGGCCGCACGCCAGTTGCCGGTGAGACAACACCTCATGTTGTGTCTGTTGGGTATCTGGCGCTCGTTAGGCTTCATGACGAACCAGAAAATGCCGGGTGGCGCAACTGGTATGAGTTTTTACCTTGGGAAGACTGGCGACAAGGCAGGCCGTCCATTTTAGATGAATACATTATCCCGCAATTACTCGAATGGGCAGAGGGTCTTGATCGCATACCGAATATCGTGCGTGGGTTAGACCCCCTCTCCCGCGTTCGCATTGCTTTTGACCTAGACGATCTAAATTGGGATGATGAACTGGTTTTAGACAGATACGAGCTGATATATTCCGCTGGCTTAATCGCAGAAACTGTGGCCGATGGGCGTATAGAAAAAACTATTAGCGATGCGACACTTGGTGCAGCGATGATGCATGACCACCGCCGCATATTAGCAACGGCGATCGCACGTCTGCGCGGCAAACTTAAATACCGCCCAGTAATTTTTGAACTTATGCCAGAGACGTTTACGCTCACACATCTGCAACAAACAGTTGAAAGTATTTTTGGCAGAGCAGTGCATAAACAAAATTTTCGCCGTCTCGTAGAAAACGCCAAACTTGTAGAACCAACAGGTGCTAGCCAACAAGCAACCGGCGGTAGACCTGCAGCCCTATTCCGATTTCGTAATGAAATTCTGCGCGAACGCCCTGCACCAGGTTTAAAGGTGGGCCGGAGTTAAAATTAGACTGCTAAATATTCCAAATACTGATCAGAGAAATCAATTTTCAACTCTACCCATAATGGCAAATGATCGCTTGCCCGGAATGTTCGCCAGTCCTTCAAATAGTATTTTTTCAACTTGTCATCATCCGTTAGCAGCTCTTTCCACACCTTGATTTGCTTGTTTTTAGCCGCAATGTCTTTGGTGGCTCTGTCTTTTGATTTTTCAGTCTTCGCTCTGACTTTTCTGGCTTGAGCTGACTTTTTCTCTGTCTCAAAGCGTTTAAGCTTTTTGTTCACCGCCTCCAACAAATCATCTTTGTATTTTGCGAAATCACGTGACCTATAAATGCTGTCAAAGAATTGAAACACACCATGCCCATCATCATTTGCAAGCTGCACTCTATTCTTCTTCGACTTAAACGAGATCTGATCATAATACTTGGTCTGGTCTTTGTTAGAACCCTCGCGGTTTCTGAACACTTCAAACCCTTCACCAGTTAGCGCTTCGTCTCCGGGGCTACCTTCAAATTTGATATTAAAATCACCAACAAGAATATGACTGCCAAGGTCTTTTTTGTTTACATCGCGATCAGCCCGCTTTGAAAGAAATTTAGCGACACTACAAATCTCTTTGACGCGGCGTTTATATTTGGGCCCTGAATCTGCACCGAAATAAATATGGACTGTTGTAAAAACAAATTTAAACCAGCCGCTTTGAAAAGCACACATAAATGGCGTCCTAGAGAACTGCCGGCGCTTTGCGTCATCTCCCTCACCATCAATGATCTGCATTTTGTTTGGCAAAACTAACTCACCGGTTACTCCGCAAAAACTCACTTTGTCTGTGTCATATATAAAGGCTAGTCTTTCACCATTACCACCTGAGCCTTCGGTAACATCTGAAATGATATACTTATAATTGCGCCCCAAATAATCCATGACCCGATCAAGTGGCCGCAAATCTTCGCAAATTTCCTGTACAGCTATCACATCAAATCGAGATATGATTTCCGCGATATAATAGAGATCTTCCGCTGTTCTATGACCATGAAAAAAGCGGTCATCGTCAAAATTTCGCAAGTTCCACGTACCTAGCAGCAATGTATCAGTAACAGTTCTAACAGGTAATTCTTTGTCTAGCTGCGCGCGCAATCTCTTGAGACCGCTCAAGGTACGTGTGCGTAACTCAGTGCTCATGCGCTTAATCGGAGGATAAAATGGCATAAATAACTCCCACATTAAATGTTAATATAATGCCCCAACGTTATTTAATTACGCTATTTAGAAAAACACAAGAAGTAAATAATAGCTTGATTATTTACTTTAGATAATTATTTTTTACTAATCTCTATATCCAGTCCCACATCCAGCGTCGGAGCTGCCATTGTGATTTTTGAAGTCGAGATATAATCGACGCCGGTTTCGGCGATTTCTTTGATCGTGTCGATATTTACATTGCCGGAAGCTTCGAGCTTTACAGCACCTTGATTATCGTCTTTGTTCATCGAAACAGCATCCGACAATTGCGCATTGGTCATGTTGTCTAGCAGTACGACATCAGGCTTGGCTTTTAAAGCTTCGGCAAATTGTTCAAGCGTATCGACTTCCACTTCCACCTGCACCAAATGCCCTGCAAAGGCGCGGGCGCGTTCGATGGCAAGACCAACGCCGCCTGCAACCGCGATATGATTATCCTTGATGAGGATCGCATCATCTAGTCCAAAACGGTGGTTCGAACCGCCACCGCAAGCAACTGCATATTTATCAAACGCGCGGTGGCCGGGAATGGTCTTGCGCGTGCAACAGACTTTCGCGTCTGTGTGTACAATCTTCTCGGCAAATGTTGAGGTATAGGTCGCGATGCCAGACATCCGCATCATGAAGTTGAGTGCCACTCGTTCTGCACCCAATATGGCCCGTGCATTGCCAGAGATTTCGGCAAGTGTTTCACCTGCTTTGAGCGCGTCGCAATCTGATTTATGTGCGGTGAATTTAAGTTCCGCATCCATTGCAGCAAAGGCAGCTTTTGCCAATTCCATGCCGGAGAGATATCCATCTTCGCGCGTGTTTAAAATGCATATTGCTTTTGCGTCAGCGGGAATGGTTGCATTGCTGGTGATGTCGCCCGCCCGACCCAAATCTTCAAGCAAGGCTTCATCTACTGCCTTGCGGATCAGGATAGGCGACAAGTACGGGTTTAGAGCTTTCATTCGCCCTCTCCTAAAATTGACGCGGCATATTCATCCGCCTCGTCTAAGGTAATAAAGCTTCGCTTTTTAAACTCGCCTCGTTCGTCAGGAAAATCTGTTCGCTGATGTCCGCCTCTACTTTCTTCACGTTGCAAAGCCGCAACGGTAGCGAGCTTAGCCGTTGCGAGGGCGTTGCGAAAACGGAAGGATTTATTTTCTTTTTCCAACGCATCAATCTGACGAATGGCATCTTTTAAACCTTCGCCATTGCGCGATACACCAACATAACTAGACATAATTTTACGCAGCTGCGGCATTAACGGGCGTTCGTTGCGGCTTTCATTGTCAGAAGATGAGCGTTCAATAATTTTGTTTTGCTTGCTTTCACTGTGGTGCTCAAGCACATCTTCTGCAATGCGTCCTGCAAACACGACCGCCTCCAACAAGGAGTTTGAGGCAAGGCGATTTGCCCCATGTGCGCCAGTGGAAGTGACTTCGCCGCAAGCATAAAGTCCATCAAGTGATGAGCGGCCATCTGAATCTACAAAAATACCACCCATATGATAATGCGCTGCCGGAATAACCGGAATAAGTTCGGTTACAGGATCAATGCCAGCTTCCTTGCAATAACCATAGACTGTTGGGAATTCATTTTCAAAATGTTCACCCACCGCTT
>CAZXZQ010000186.1:0-5962 GCA_964645215.1 uncultured Rhizobiaceae bacterium
CCCGCTGGCGGCGGCGCGGGCATGGTGTTGAAAGCTGACGTCTTAGCGAATGCGATTGATTCAATTAGCGAAGACAATCGTCCACGCCTGCTCATGTCTCCGCGCGGGAAACCGCTCACCCAAGAACGAGTACGAGAATTAGCAGCTGGTGACGGCGCAGTCATTGTCTGCGGACGGTTCGAAGGTGTAGACCAACGCGTGATAGATGAACGCAACCTCGAAGAAGTTTCCATCGGCGACTATATTCTCTCCGGCGGTGAACCGGCAGCACTTGTCATGCTAGACGCAATCATCCGCCTGCTGCCAGGAGTGATGGGCAATGATGATAGTGGCACCCATGAAAGTTTTGAAAGCGGGTTATTGGAGCACCCTCACTATACGCGACCTCAAACATGGGAAGGAAAAACTATCCCTGATGTTCTTACCTCCGGTAATCACAAACTGATCGAGGAATGGAAGGAAGAGCAATCAAAACTGCTTACTAAAGAGCGTAGGCCAGATTTACTTGATAAGTGAATTACATTCTAAATAAATTGTGATCAGCATTCTTCTTGCTTCCTTTGCGTAACTTGCTCTAGATTCTAGCAAAAGCGTACAGGAAAACAGACCATGAAAAAATTACTTACTGCCATTAGCATTTTTGTCGCTTCTATATCCACTGCGCCGATAATGTCAGCAGCGCATGCTGCAACCGATCCTAAGCTCATCGAGATCAAGGGCGAGGTGATTGACACTTGGTGCTATCTTTCGGGCGTGATGGGCGGTCAGGACGCAGTTGTTGGAACCGCGCATCATACTTGCGCATTATGGTGTGCGGCTGGTGGAATTCCTGTTGGCGTTCTTACCGAAGACGGTCAGATTTACATGGTTCTTAAGCTGCAAGGCGAAGAGGTGCTCGCCAAGTCAGATACAATCATGGAAATTCAATCTGACGTCATTACAGCAAAAGGAATGCATTACGTGCGTGACGGCGTGAACTACATCATTGTTGAAGATGTGGTCGCAAATGACGGCATTACTAACCTCAACCATCTTGATATAAACGGCACAGTGCCAAAATTCGCATTTCCAAAAAAGAAAAAGTAGGAGCTGGATAATATGAATTCTATTTTGAAAAAATTTGCTGTTTCTACTCTCTTTGCCGCCAGCCTTTCTGTTGCCGCCAATGCAGAAGATTTTTCTGCAGGAAGCAATGCAAAAGAGTTTGGTTTTGAGGAAGAGGTACAGGCAACCTTTTCTGCAAAAGCAGTAGATGTATTGTGTGAACTAACTGGCGATTGCCCTGAAAATTGCGGAAACGGTCAACGCCAAATGGGCCTATTGCGCGAAGCAGATGGCAAACTTGTCTTTGTTCTGAAAAATGGACAGTTCTCTTTTAATGGCGCGGCCGAAGATCTGGTTCTTTATTGTAATAAGCTCGTTGATGTTGACGGCGTGATGGTTGGCGATCCGGAGGAATTCAATACTCAATTTTATATGGTTCAATTTATCCGCGACAAAGGTGCGCCAGAATGGACACCAGCTAAAAAATGGACCGCAGCATGGGCTAAGAAAAACCCTGAAGCTGCCGGCAAGGGACCATGGTTCAAACGTGACCACCGTGTAAAGAAACAAATTGAGGCAACAGGTATTTTTGGCCTTGGACATGAAGTTGATGAAGAATTTCGCAAGAGCAAAGAGAAATAATGAACAAGCTCTACAAAATTGCACTTGGCCTAACGCTTGCAGGTTTCGCTACTCTTTCTCATGCGCATGATGGTGTCGTGCATGAAAACATTACTGAAGCACTACAACATCAAGAGACCACTAGCCCTAACACACTTGGCTTTCCAGATGTAAAGGGCGGTGATTTCACCCTCACAGATCACAATGGCAATACACGCACATCCAAAGATCCAGATGGTCATTATCAACTCATCTTCTTTGGATATGCAAATTGCAAGGCGATTTGCTCCGTTGCATTACCGCGTATGGCGGCGGCTGTTGATCTTCTTCAAGAGCAAAACCTGATTGTAACACCATTGCTTATAACCGTAGATCCGGAACGCGACACGGTAGATAATATGAAAGATGCAGTAACGCTTCATCATAGCACTATGGTTGGACTTACAGGCAGTGAAGATGCTCTACAAATTGCTTATGATGCGTTCAAAATAGAAAAATCACTTGTCTATGAACATCCCGATGAAGGCCCAATTTACGCACATGGCTCCTTCATCTACCTCATAGATGGTAATGGCGATTTTAAAACATTACTTCCGCCAATTCTTTCTCCTGAACGCATTTTTGATGTAACAAAAGCTTATATTGAGGGTAAAAACTCATAAACTTTATCAAAAGTGAACACCGTATTAACCCGCTGTTAAGTAAACTACTGGCAAAATTAGCTCAAATTAAACATAAAACGAGTCAAATCATGCTTGCTAATAAAAGACAGCCGGAGCTTAGTACTTCGCAACCTATGTCAGAAGCAGAAATTCTTTCTAAGCTTGTTAATGGCCCAGCAGATGCCGTGGAAATTGGAAAAAGCTTACCTGACCTACAACGCGCACGTATTGCGGCATTTTGTTATAATCGGGTTCATATGCGTGAACTTGGCTTACACTTGGCAAGTACATGTGATCTGATGACGTTAAAAGCTGCATTTGGACGTGCGGGTGACGTGGTCTACAAACAGTCAAGAAATGTAGAAAAAACAATCGGCTCACTTAAACAATCTGCAAATCATGCGCCTAGACCAATTACCTTAAAAGGCTCTATCACAAGTTAGGTTCAGGACTCTATTATTGCTCTCCCAATATCGACAATCACATTTCGCGCCTTCACAATTAGTTGAAACTCTTACATAATTTGTGATTGTAAATGACTGCCGTTCAGACGCTATTCAGAATACATATTATATTGATATCTTTGATAATTATTAAATATGTACGACTGGAAGCATGACAACACTGCCACAAAATATTCCGTTCAATATAAGCACATCAGATCCTGTTTCATTTATCCGAAGCTCTGAAAAAGTCGTCATCGGCCAACTAGGCCAAACGCTAGACGGATGCATTGCAACGCCAACGGGCGATTCAAAATATATAAACAGCGATTGTGGATTAAAACATCTACATGCCATACGCAGTGTCGTCGATGCTGTTGTTGTAGGCGTTGGTTCAGTAAATGCAGATAACCCAAAACTGAGTGTAAGGCTTTGTGATGGAACGCATCCGGCCCGCGTGATCATAGACCCACGCGGTCGCGCAGATGTTAGCTCAGAGCTTTTTCATGATGATGGTTCAAACGTTATTATCATAACTGCAATGGATACGGACCACCCTGCAAAAAACCATGCAGAAATTATCAAGCTAGAAGCAGATGATTTTCACATATCACCTAAAGCTATCATTGAAAGTTTACATGCCCGAGGGTTGAATAAAATCTTGATTGAGGGTGGCAACTGCACTCTATCTCGCTTCATGGATTCAGGTGTGATAGATCGCCTTCATTTAATCGTCGCCCCTATCATTATGGGCGGAGGGCTTTCAGGTTTAAACCTATCTCCCATCGATAAACTGCAAGAGGCTTTGCGTCCTGAAGTAACATTATATCCTCTTGGCCGGGATGTACTGTTTGACTGCAATTTGAACAGCGAAGCCGCGCAGTAGTATAGTTATTCTGGTACAGCCAGAAAATCCTCATGACCAACAAAGACGCTTGCATCTGCCTCATCAATCAAGGCTGAGCGTTCATCATACCAAGCATCAAATTCTGATGACTTATCGTTTTGAATTTCTGATGCGGCACCTCTCCAACCATCAAGCAGCATTTTTTGAAACGCTTTATGATGCTTGTCACCACGCCAATCCGATTGCGCATTAACAACTATATAGCCAGCTTCTTTAAACATGCTAATTGCAGTTTCAGCTGCATCTGGACCCAGAGCTGGTCCAAACCCTTTATCTGTTTTTTGATGATCATTAAATGCTACAATAACATCTTGATCTTGGGCATGTAGCGGATCACAGCCCGCGCGTCCATCATAAGTAAGAGCCGCATAAAACGGAACTTTTTTGCTCGTAATTTCTGTCACCATCCATTGAAGCCATTCTTTTGAAACAAGGTCTAGAAAAGCAGATGTTGTTACAAGGTGAGGATCATTTGCAAAAATTGCATCAAGACTTTTAGACAAATCAGAGAGGGTAAATATAACGGCATCCTTACCTGCTTCGCCCTGAGCTACATCCATCAGGCTCGCATCATAATCAATGAGATGCCATGATAGTTTCTGGCTTAAAATTGGTTTTAATGCGCGCAGCGTGGAACCTGTACCACTTCCAATATCGGTAATACGCAAGTCATCATCCTGTGCAAAATAGTGCGCAACAGCAGATAATATATCTTCACTTCGCGCTGCATGGTCAATCGGCTCGCGCAGTGCCAGCCATTCAGAGCTAAACCCGGTCATACATGCGTCTCCAAAATTTCATAAAATGCATTGGCACTTTGTTGCCAAGTCGGAAAACTTGGCTCAGCTTTAATAGCACCCTGCTTATAACTTTCCAAAACTTCCGCGCTGCTAAGCATTTCTTCGATAGCCTTTGCGAGCGCTTTAGAATTACCCGGTTCAACGAGCATACCACAGGTTTCAGGCACCGTATCAGGAATTGCCCCGGCAGTTGTGCCAATGACCGGAAGTCCACGCACAATTGCTTCCGCATATACCATACCATAGCCTTCATAGAGCGATGGAAGAACAAAAAGATCCGCTTTGTGATAAGCCTCACTTACAGCTTCATCTGTTACTGAACCATGCAGTGTGACGCGATCAGTCAGTTCATGTTTCGTAATGAGTGCTTTAATTTCTTGCGCAAGCTCAACATCAAAATCCATCGCCCCGACACAATCCAAATGCCAATTAAGATGCGACAAATGCGATAATGCTTGAATGAGTGTTTTATGCCCCTTGCGCTCAATCATGGAGCCAACGCATAAAAGATTTTTTTGAGGTCTCCCGCTGCCAATTGCCATCCTCTCTCTATTCACACCCGGCAAAACAGAGGATATTTCTTCAAGCGGAATACCAAACAAGGTATTCACCATATATCTGGTTTCATCACTTGTTGTAATCACATGGGAAACTGACTTAAGGCCTTCTTGCTCACTTACTTCAAGCGCTTTTGCAGTTTCATACTCTAAGCCATTTTCTAAACAAAGCGGATGGTGCAATAAGCTCACAACCGGCATATGGGCACTGAGATTCTTTATAAACTCAGGCAAAACGCCGCCCGCCAACCCATCAATCACAGCAATGTCTGCACTAGCAAGCCCATTTACCTGCTTCATCGCAAGCAATTTTTCTTCCTCGCTTGGAAAAGGATAATTACCCTCAAGGCTTATAAGCTCATACTCAATGCCAGCATTTTTCCATTGCTCAAGGATTGCTTTATCATAGCGATATCCGCCCGTTGGCAAATTAATATCGCCCGGGATAATGAAAAGAAATTTGCTCACAAATCTACCGCTTATAGTTTTGCTTCATACCAAGCACGTGCAACATGGCTTTCAAGCAAAGTAACACGAATTGCAGACAATTCACCCGCAGGACGCCCTAATCCACCTTCACGTGCGGTCTTCGCCAAATGGTCCCAAATATGTTTAGTCAAAAATTCTGTTGTTGTATTTTCGCCAGTAAACTCTGGTTTTTCATCCAGATTTGAATAATTGATTGGCGACAAAACCGCTTTCAACGCATCGTGTGCGGCACCGATATCAATCACAACGTTATTTTCATCAAGCGTTTCTGAAAGAAAACATGCATCCACAACAAAAGTAGCCCCATGCATTGCTTGTGCTGGTCCAAAAAACTCACCTTTGAATGAATGGGCAATCATAATGTGATCGCGAACTTCTACTGCATGCAAAAAACTTCTCCTAATGAATAAATCTAATTACAAACTTCTATATTGAACTA
>CAZXZQ010000187.1:0-5785 GCA_964645215.1 uncultured Rhizobiaceae bacterium
GTGCATCTGTAGCTCCAATCCTGAAACAGATGATTGTTCCCACGTTTCCCATAATACTCTCGAAGACTTTTGAACCCAGTGACGAAGTGAATTGTGATGAGGCGATAATTCCTAATTTAAACTTCCTCATTTCCGAAAGTGCATTAGCAAAGGCAGCCTCTGCTTCGCGGCGACCTTCAAGCACTTTTTCTTCCAGCTCATCAGCATTCATGATTGGGCGCATACCACGACCACCGCCACCCCATGATGCTTTCAACATAAACGGATAACCAACTTCATCAGCCATCTTACGAACCTGATTCATGTCGTCAGGCAATACCTCAGTTGCAGGAACAACTGGAACGCCAGCTTCCATTGCAACACGTCTAGCTGAAGCCTTATCACCCAATTGGCGCATGGTCTTAGCTTTTGGCCCAATAAATTTGAGAGCCGTGTACACATACATTTCTACTTGTGCTTAAGCGAAATTATACATAAAATTTAAAAAATATAAATAAACCAAACAATAACAATACGTTATATATGGATGCAAAAATATTGAAGACCAACGCATGCATACGTGCCATGAAATCAAATCCTAACTTCGCCATCATAACTTGCATCCCCATTTTTTTGTTAAAGATTGCTCATCATGCATTTCCCCGTTGAACCGCATATTCTGATTGCATTCAGTGCGGCAACTTTTTTCCTGCTTGTCGTACCAGGGCCAACGATCATCATGGTTGTCAGTCAGGCGCTTGCACATGGTAAGCGTGTAGCATTCGCATCCGTTCTTGGTGTCGGGTTGGGCGATCTCTTTGCCGCGACACTGTCGATTGTTGGGGTAGGGACATTGCTGGCGGCATCTGCAACGGCATTCACGGTGTTGAAATGGGTGGGTGCTGCCTATCTCATCTGGATCGGGATAAAAATGTGGCGTGCGCCAGTGAACTCGTTTGAATTGTCAGACAAAACTGATGGAAGTGCGAGCTTTACCGTGTTTCGCGACGCGTTCTTGGTGACACTCTTTAATCCAAAAGGCATTGTATTTTTTGTGGCTTTTGTGCCGCAATTTATCCAACCAACAGCTGACTTCATGCCGCAAGCAATTGTTTTCATTCTGGTCTTTGTAATTTTAGGCGTGTTGAATGCCGCTGCGTATGCGCTTTTAGCAGCCCATGCAAGAGAATGGATAAAGAAGCCATCTATATTGCGCATCATGACCCGTCTTGGTGCTGGCTTTCTGATTTCTGCAGGCTTGGCATCTGTGTTTGTTAAAAGGTTCAATGCATGATATCGTTATTTATGCGCATAAATCATGCGCATCATATTGGAGCGCATGATGAACATCCAAGACCAGCGGAAAAAAGCAACAAACCTATCTTTAAGTGAAAAACTTCTCGAAGAAGCGAAGTCTTTGAATATAAACCTGTCTAACGCTGCAGAGCAGGGACTGAGGGAAGCGGTTTCCAAAGCCAAGTCTGAACAGTGGAAAGAAGAGAACCGGGAATCCATTGAGCAATTTAATGCCTGGGTTGAAGAAAACGGTATTCCACTTGCGAAATACAGGCAATTTTAATGGCAAAATATGATGTGTTCTCGGTAGATGGTGGGCTTGTTTTAGATGTACAGGCAGACATACTTGACCATATCGATACAAGGCTTGTGGTGCCATTAGTACCAAAGGAATTGTCTCCCAAACCTTCAAAAAGGCTAAATCCGGTTTTTACTATAAATGGGGGTGAATATGTGATGTTTGCACAATTGGTTTCAGCGCTTCCCGTGAACATTTTAAAACAACCCAAAAGTAACCTGTCATCCCATTTTGCAGAAATTACCAATGCGCTTGATATGGCATTTCACGGGTTTTGATAGATGCACACGCCGGAAATTTCGAACGCTATAACCAGTCACCCAAAACCAGTTGCGGATAAATTGGCTTATCTGCGCGGGCTTATTCATCAAACCGCAGAAGAGGTGGCAGATGTAAAGTCTGTCGAAGAAAGTTTGAAATGGGGCCAGCCGAGCTTTGCGCCAGTACCAAAGAAGACTGGTTCAAGTGTTAGGCTGGATAAGAAGGATGATGGAGTTTCACTTTATTTCATTTGTACAACCAGTTTGGTTGAAGATTTCAAAGAGCTCTATCCTGATACGTTTAATTATGTTGGCAATCGTGAAATTCACTTTAAGATGGATGATGAAATAGATGCAGATGCGTTGAAACACTGCATCGCCATGACACTGACTTATAAGTTGAAAGATAAATGAAAACAGCATTTTACACGCGTAACGGTCCAGCAGATTCCGTTCTTGAGTTTCATGACAAGCCAACACCTTCTCCGCGAGCTGGTGAAGTTCTCGTCAAACTCGCAACTTCCGGCGTAAATCCATCTGACGTCAAGTCACGGGCAGGGCGACCACTCGCTTTTGATTTCATTGTTCCGCATAGCGATGGAGCAGGCGTAATCGAAGCCGTAGGTGATGGGGTGGATGCTGCTCGGGTTGGTGAACGTGTCTGGATTTGGAACGGCCAATGGCAACGTCAATATGGAACATCGGCTCAATATATTGCAGTGCCGGAAGTACAAGCAGTGCCATTAGACGATGATATCAGTTTCGAAACGGCCGCTTGTTTTGGAATTCCCGGTTTAACAGCGGCACACGGCATTAATCTACTTGAATATAATACCTCGCAAACCGTACTCATCACAGGTGCAGCTTCTGCGGTTGGGCATTATCTAACCCAGATGGCAACGCTGCTTGGGCGCAAAGTCATCGGAACTGCTTCTGCCGCAAAACATGAAATCGTCATGGAGGCAGGGGCCGTTGCGTGTATTGATTACCAAAAAGAGGATGTTAGCGAACGCGTCCTGGAAATTACCGATGCTGAAGGCGTTGGCGCTGTCATTGATATGGACTTCTCAACCACATCGCGTTTGGTGACGTCATCCGCATTACAACCGCATGGCACGATGTATTCTTACGGTTCTAACGATATGGGCGAAATTCCTATGCCGTTCAGAGATTTGCTATTTAAATCAATAAGTTTGCAATTCTATCTGGTTTACGAGCTGAATGCTAAACAACGCACTGCCGCCATAGAACGGCTCAATTGGTTCATGCGTAGCGGACAAGCAAATACGCGCATTGCGCATGTTTTGTCACTGGATGAGATCGTCCAAGCGCATGAATTGGTTGAAAGCGGCAAGGCAAATGGCAATGTGGTTTTGGGCATAGGATAAACGTATTGGAATTTTTACTGAAAATTAAAAGGGCATTTTTGCTTGGACAGATTTACATGCTGTTTTTGGCAGCAATTACGCTGTTCCAGATAGGTTTGAACCATCCTGTCGCGATACGGTTCAATTACAAACTCGAACCGCTGTCATATTTGCCTGCAATTGTTGCTGTTTTAATTTTACCTGCTCTGTTTTGCTTCGTGTATTACATGACGCAAAGAGAGCCAGAAAAGCTAAATCAAATTGCATATTGGATTTATTGCGCAATGATTATTATTATCATGGCAGCACAAACATTTTTATGCATAAACTCATTTTAGTGATAGATACTTGCCAAATTCTCCTTAATCAGGCATCTGAAACCCATGACAAATTTACCTAAAAATCTCGACCATGTCGTTTTTCCTACTCCCAGTCTTGAAGTTGCTCGGGAGCGCATGACGCAGCTTGGCTTTACAGTCGCGCCCGATGCGCGACACGAGGCAGGTTCTGAAAACGCGATTGTATTCTTTGAAAATAGCACTTTCATTGAGCCGCTTGCCATTGGTCATCGCGAAACGGTAGAAGCAGAAATGCTGGAACGCAATACGTTTCTCATTCGCGATGCAGCGTTTCGGTTCCGGCATGGGGATAATGGGTTTTCCATGGTCGTGATGAGTGATCCTGATCCTGCCAGCTCACGCAAAGAATTTAAAGAAATGGGCTATCGCACCGGTAAGCTTGTGAGTGTGAAACGCCCGGGTCTTGATATTGTGGTTGCCTTTGCGATTGATGAACGCGCGCCTGATTGTTCGTTCTTTATGTGCGAGCGGCCTGATGGTCCAGCAAAATTTCCTACAGATTTAACCGCGCATGATAATGGCGCGAAAGGTATTTCACGCGTTACGCTTTATGAAGATGTGCCGTCTGACTTTCAGTATTACTTGCAAGATGTGATGAATCAGCGCGAAGTGCGTTCTCATTCCTTCGGCATGGATATGGAAGCAAATAATGCAACCATTACCACGCTCAATGACGATGGACTTAAAGCGTATTACGGTGTTGAGAGTGTGCCAGACCTGCGAGGCCTACGTGCTTTTGGTCTGGATGTGGTGGTAGACGATAAGGCCGCGGTGAAAAAACTCTTGAAGAAAAATGGCGTTGAATTCCAGAATATTGGTGAACGCTTGATTGTTCCGCCGGCAAACGGGCAGGGCGCAACCATCGCTTTTGTGGAAGGGTAATGATGAGCGATCAAAAACAAATTCAGGTTGGTGACACAGTTTTTGCCAATGATAAGCCAATTTCGATTATCTGTGGCCCCTGCCAAATGGAAACACGGCAGCACACATTTGATATGGCTGGCAACCTACAGGAAATTCATGAAAAGCTAGGATTGGGGTTTGTATATAAAACAAGCTTCGATAAAGCGAATAGGACTTCCATTTCTGGCAAACGCGGTGCCGGCCTTGAAGCGGCCATGCCTGTTTTTGATGATTTAAAAAGAGATTTTTACGTTTCAATTTGCACCGATGTTCATACGGAAGAACAGTGCGCTCTTGTAGCGCCCCATGTTGATATACTGCAAATTCCAGCCTATTTGTGCCGTCAAACCGACCTGCTTATTGCTGCGGCAAAGACTGGCAAAGTTGTGAATGTTAAAAAGGGGCAGTTCCTTGCGCCGCATGACATGAAAAATGTTGCAAAGAAAGTCTCTGATAGTGGCAATGACCAGATTTTGCTAACCGAACGTGGTGCAAGTTTTGGTTATAATACGCTTGTGTCAGATATGCGCGCATTGCCACAAATGGCAGAGACGGGTTATCCGGTAATTTTTGACGCAACCCATTCTGTGCAAATGCCTGGTGGATTGGGCGGTTCATCTGGTGGGGATCGGACAATGGTGCCACCACTTTCTCGGGCAGCTGTTGCGGTTGGCGTCGCAGGGCTGTTTATAGAAAGCCATCAAGATCCGGATAATGCGCCATCTGATGGGCCTAATATGGTAAAATTGAACGAGTTAGAAAACCTGCTCGAAGAGTTGATGGAAATTGACGCGCTCATCAAACAGCGTCGTTAAGCCTTTTTTTCCAATCATTCGTTATTATCTAAACCCATAATATTTATTATTTGGGTTTATGATTTTGAGAGCATATTTGTTTCAAGCAGTTTACTGGATCACATCTGTATTCTTTGGTGTAACGGCTGTTCCACTTTTACTGTGGCCAAACAGAAAGCCTATTATTGGCTGGCTCAGATTATATTCCAAAACCATGCTCTTTTGGATGCGTGTCATTATGGGCATCAAGCTCGAAGTGCGTGGCAAACATCATGTGCCAGAGGAGGGATGCATTATTGCCTCCAAACATCAAAGCTGGGGCGACGGTTATTCGCTTTTCTCTCAGTTCAGCGATTTAGCGTTTGTAACTGGCGAGCATATTACAAAGATTCCAGGCGTTGGCCATATTCTCAAAAAGATGGATGCGATTGTGGTCGCCCAATGTGGTGGCGCTGCAAGCCGTGAAGCTTTGATGAACACTGAAATGGAACGTGCGCGAAAAGAAAACCGCCGCATATTCATATACCCG
>CAZXZQ010000188.1:0-5773 GCA_964645215.1 uncultured Rhizobiaceae bacterium
GGCTGGCATCATGGGTGTTAGGCCAATCGCGCCGATGGATTGTAGGAATGTTCTTCTTTTCATAATACTTGTAATATGGGGATTGTTGTGCCTTATTTAAATGGCAGTTGACAGTTGTTCACTATTAGGTCAGTATTGCTGACCTAATGGAGTTGGCCATGTCTTCTGACGTCTTTTTAGCGCTGCTTTTGTTTTCGTTTGTCTCTTCAGTTACGCCGGGGCCTAACAACATTATGTTACTCGCATCTGGTGTGAATTTTGGGTTTAAGAAAACCATCCCGCATATGTTTGGCATTGCATTTGGTTTTGGGCTTTTATTGCTTGGTGTGGGGCTGGGTTTGAAAGAGCTTTTTGAGCAAGTGCCATCAGTGCAGCTTATCATCAAAATTCTAGGTGTGGTCTATATGGTTTATCTTGCATGGCAGATTGCTAACTCCGGCCCAGTTGAAGCGGGTGAGGCGGGTGGAAAGCCAATGACATTTCTTGCCGCCGCAGCATTTCAATGGGTTAACCCGAAGGCTTGGGTCATGGCAATTTACGCAATGACAGTGTTTACTGGTGAGCCTGATTTTTTGACCAGTGTATTAATTGTTACTGGCGCTTTTGTCGTCGTGAATTTTCCGAGTGTCTCGATTTGGTGTGGTTTTGGTGTGGCATTAAGAGAGTTTTTATCTGATCCGAAAAAGCTGCGCGTGTTTAACATTATCATGGCATTGCTGTTGATTGCGAGCTTATGGCCGATGCTTAAATAATTGCGCTTTGCCGATTTTGAGAATCGTGCAATCTGCATGAATGGAATTCTCACCGCAACAAGATCAGGCCTTAATGGAAGTAAGTCGCTGGCTCAAGGCTGGCGATAGACAAGTTTTCAGGCTGTTTGGCTATGCAGGAACTGGGAAGACTACGCTTGCACGCCATTTGGCGGAAGGCGTTGATGGTGATGTTCTGTTTGCTGCTTTTACGGGCAAGGCAGCGCAGGTTTTACGCTCAAAAGGTGCCAGTAAAGCCTCAACCATACATTCGCTGATTTACCGCCCGCGCGGCGAAGAAACAGTTGAAGACGAAGAAACCGGCAAGAAGGAAGTCTTGCCGATGTTTTCGCTAAACAGACAGAGTCCTGTATCGGAAGCATCGCTCATTATCATTGACGAATGTTCGATGGTGGATGAGGATCTTGGTCGCGATCTTCTATCATTTGGCACGCAAGTGCTTGTATTGGGTGATCCAGGGCAATTGCCACCGATTTCAGGCGGTGGGTTCTTTACTGAACATGAGCCAGATATTTTGCTGGAGGAAATTCACCGCCAAGCGCTTGATAACCCGATTGTTGAACTTGCACGTCAGGTGCGAGAGGGTAGTCAGGTGATGATTGGAGATTATGGCGATGCAGCCAAGGTTATTCCTAAATCTCAGGTCGATACGGATTTGGTTTTGGGTGCTGACCAGGTGTTGGTTGGTATGAACAGGACGCGAAGGCGCTATAATGAACGTTTGCGCCAACTTAAAGGCTTTGATGGTCCGCTGCCTGCAAATGGCGATAAGCTTGTATGTTTGCGCAATGACCCGGCCAAGGGCCTGCTTAACGGCTCTCTATGGCAGGTAACTAGTGCTCCAAGGACTGTGAAACCAACTATGAACTTGCTTATAAGGGCAGAAGACGAGGGTGTTGATCGTCATTCGGCCAAAGTAAAACTTTTAAAAGCTGCATTTGAAGAGCCGGAAAATGAGGTTCCATGGCAGTTAAAGCGTCGACATGATGATTTCGATTACGGCTATGCGCTTACAGTACACAAGGCTCAGGGCTCCCAGTGGGATGATATCGTTCTTTTTGATGAGAGTTATGCGTTTCGAGAACATCGCGATCGATGGTTGTATACAGCTATTACTAGAGCGGCTGAAAGTATAACAATAGTAAAATAAAATATAAATAATTACAAAACTCAAAATAACTGAAATTTAATAGTATTGAGTGTATTAATACTGTGAAATGAAGTTGGGGTTTGAGTATGTCGAGTAATCTACACTATAGCGTGTTGAGTATGCGTTCTAGATGTGTTGCCAGTATGTTGCTTGTAGCCGTGTTGACTGCAGGTTTTGTGTTCTATTTCAGTAAGAATAACCGCGATATTTCTACTCTGAATATGCTTAGTCTTGAAGTCGCTAACCTCACAGATACGCTAAAGTCTATTGTTGTGTCTGCTGAACGAATGAGAATCCCGCGCACATCCAAAGAAGAAACAATTCATCTTTCGAAAATTGATAGTGCTTATTCAGATTACAAGCAAAATTTAGTTGGGGTACGATTGGCTTACAATCAATTGAGTGACGCGATACAAAATGATCTAAAAGGGGTTAGCAATTATCAAGGCGACCCTTTTTGGGCCTATAATGATTTTTCGCAAAGAGTGAAGGAATTGTTTGATGTTCATAATAAGTATGTTCCCAATAAACAATTTGAGTTTCTTGATTTTAAAAATAGTAGACAAACGATTGATGCCGCGGAACCTTATAAAGCTGCAATTGAGCAAATCATATCAATCTATACGTATTTGATTGTTGAAATTGATCCCGATCAAACCTCATATCTTTCTGATCGCCTCGCAAGCGCATCTAAGGGCATAAAAACAAGTATTATGTTGTTTATGATTTTAGGCGTGGGATTGTTGTTGGGCCTGTTTTTCCTAATTTATTTGCCGATGGAAAAAATGATCAGCAAACAGTTTAATAAACTCCAGATTGCCAATGTTGATGTCAAAACCGCTGCTCAAGCTAAATCGGAATTTCTGGCAAATATGAGCCATGAAATCAGAACGCCAATGAATGGCATTATGGGCATGACTGAATTGCTCTCAAAAACAAATTTAGATGATAAACAAAAAGCATTTGCAGACATTATTTTGCGCTCTGGCTCTTCGTTGTTAGCAATCATAAATGATATTTTAGACTTCTCAAAAATTGATACAGGCAAAATGGAATTAAATGCGGAGCCATTTGTTTTGAACCAAGTAATAGAAGATACTGCTGCGGCGATATCTTCTAAAGTTGCTGAAAAAGATATTAATCTTCGCGTGAATGTAAATCCTCAGTTGCCAAGGATGTTTGTTGGTGATGTTGACCGTGTCCGTCAAATTTTAAGCAATCTTCTCAGTAATTCAATTAAGTTTACTGAGAATGGATTTATTAGCATCAAAGTAGAGGGGGATGTGGAAGACAATTTGGCGTGCCTAAAGTTTTCAGTTCGTGACACTGGTATAGGTATCAAGCCTGAAAAATGTGAGCAAATTTTTGAAAAATTCAGTCAAGCAGATGAAAGCGCAACCCGCAAACATGACGGAACAGGTCTAGGGCTTGCAATCTCCTCTTCGTTGGTACGCCTTATGGGGGGAGAGATTAAAGTCAGATCAAAGCTTGGTTCTGGTTCAACATTTTATTTTAAAATTCAATTGCCAGTTCATTATGAAGTTCTTCATCAATCTGAAATCACTATAGATACAAAGGCTATCGGCAATGTTTGTGGTTCGCGTGTAATTATTATTGATGAAAATCAAGAAAATTGCCGTAGTTTGAAAGAAAACTTGCAAGCATGGGAATTTGATGCAGCGGCCATTGAAAACCCGTTGGAAGCCATTGATGCTATGCAAATGATGCGTGAATATGGAACTAAGATTGATTGTGCCGTGATAGATTTTGATATGTCAGCAATTAAAGGAGAGCAGTTTATTAGAGCGATGCGTAGCAGAACTCTTCTTGCTGATGTTCCTGTTATATTACTCACTTCAATTGATCATTTAGAAAACGGAAAAAACTTCTCATCACTGGGTATTCAGGCGCATTTAATCAAACCGATACAGACTAAGCTCTTGCACGAAACGCTCGTGACTGTGATTGATGAATCACGCGCGATCTTGACAGAAACGAGACAAGGAATTGCAATGGTGCACGCTTTAATTGGTAATCAACCTGAGCCTGATTTTTTTGCTGAAAAACAGAAGTTTTCGATGACTGAACAAGAAGAAATTTTTGCAAAGATTATGCAAGCAAAGAAAACACAAAAAAGAAGCCAATTATCACAACACATTTCGCAAAAGAACCAACAAACAATTCAAAGCAAAATGCAGGAAGTTCAACGTCAAATGGCGTCATAAATTAGGGTACGATAGGCTCATCAGCCTATTGATGGCTAACGGCAAGTTTTTTCGCTAGATCTTGATTAAACAAGGCAATCAACGCGTTTCGTAAAAGTGGGTTTTTCTTCATTAGACTGCGCAATTCTTCCGTATTCCATTCCACATACCGCATGTCTTTTGTTGCCAAAACTGTTGCAGAATAATTGCTTTCCAGAATAAACGAAATTTCACCAAGAAATTTGTCGCTTGGGATTTCAAACTTTGAATCGCCTTTTTCAATGCGCGCATTGCCTTCAATCAAGTAATATAATCGGTCAGCTTTTTCATCTTCAGTGCAAAGAATTTCGCCGCCAAGCGATGTGTGCCAATAGGTCACTTTTAAGATTTTGCGAAACTGTCCTGGCGTTAAAGTTGAGAAGACTTCGTATAATTTTTTCTCATCGTCGCTCATCGCAAAAGTATAGCGCTCAAACACGATCTTGCATAAAATCCAGACATTTGCGATGCCCAAAATAGAGCTTGTTAGAATGGCGTCCCATAAGGGAACATCTGGAAATAACAAGTAATAAAGGATGTAGAGTATAGTGCCGCCAAGCACGAGTAATCTTAATGCGAGTTCGTCTCTGACCAGAAAACCAATGACATAAAGCAAGGCGCCTAGATGAATTAGTACAGCCGTTGAGAACAATGTTTCATTAAACATTTGTGTCTTTTCCTCCCAGCTTACACGATGCAAATTCTAGTCAGAATTGCAAGAAGAATATCACTTGATTACCAAGCCTAACTCCCCCATTAAGGATGGGTAATCGAAAGTAAAATGAATGTCTGCAAAGTTATCCGTTAATCTGAATGCAATTGCGCTATTGCGTAACCGTCGAGATTTGCCATGGCCGAGTGTCACTGGGCTTGGACGCATTGCTTTGGAAGCAGGTGCGCATGGGCTAACTGTACATCCGCGTCCTGATCAGCGTCATACACGGTTTTCCGATTTGCCTGAATTACGTGCGCTTATTGACGATGAGTTTCCCGAAGCGGAGTTCAATATCGAAGGCTATCCGGATGAGGCGTTTTTAAAGCTTGTTGAGGAAAATCAACCGGAGCAGGTAACCCTAGTGCCGGATGACCCGAGACAAGCGACATCTGATCATGGATGGGATTTTGCTCACCACGGAAATTTTCTTAGAGATTGTGTTCAACGTTTGAAGGAAAATGGCTTTCGTATCTCGCTTTTTGCAGACCCGGATATGTCTGAAGCACAAATGGAAGCAGCGGCCAAAACGGGTGCTGATCGAATTGAACTTTTCACTGGCCCTTATGGTGAATGCTATGATGACCCAGAAGGTGCAGCGCAGGCATTGGAAGCTTTAAGCAAGACGGCTAAATTGGCTGCAGATGCCGGACTTCACGTAAATGCCGGGCATGATCTCACAGTTGAGAATTTACCAGGATTGGCAAAGGCTGTTCCGAACCTTAGAGAAGTTTCAATCGGCAATGGATTAACTGCCGATAGTCTGGAATTTGGCATGGCAGGTTCTGTAGAACGGTTTTTACAAGCACTGGGTTATTGAAAATGAAAAGACTTATTGCTGCGTATTTCAATTCTTTGGCTGGACTTCGTCATGGCTTTGTTCATGAAAAAGCCATTC
>CAZXZQ010000189.1:0-5768 GCA_964645215.1 uncultured Rhizobiaceae bacterium
ATTGCAAAATGATGCGGATCTGAAAACTGCGAAAGATGGCCTAGCATCAGGCAAGAGCTTTGAAGACGTTGTGGTAGAGCTTGGCAAGACTGTTGGTGACATTGACCTTGGTTTGTTGCGCACTGATGAGTTGCCAGATCAAAATGTTGCAGATGCTGCATTTAAAGCGGAACTCAATAAGCCGACAGACCCAATTGAAGGTCTATTTGGTTCAGTGATTATCAATATCAGTGAAATTCAGGAGGAGCGTACAACACCGCTTGAAGAGATTGAAGTGCAATTGCGTCAAGAATTAGCACGTACAGAAGCCAGCAACGAAGTGTTTGCTTTATATGATGAGGTTGAAGATGAACGTGCGGCAGGCAGTCTAATCAAGGAAGCTGCAGATAAGGCCGGTGTTACAGCCCGTGTTATCGAAGCAATAGATCGCGACGGCAATGACAAGCAAGGAAATCCGATCACAGGCATTCCAAATCTTCAACAGTTTGTAACAACAGTATTTGAAACAGAACCACAATTAGAAATTGATCCGCTTCAAATTGGTCGCGACGGATATCTTTGGGTAGAAGTTGAAGAAATCATTGAAGAGCGCCAAAAAGAATATGACGAAGTGAAAGATGATGTGAAAACGGCTTGGGTAAACTATGAAACGGACAAGCAGGTAAAGGCGGTTGCCGATAAAATTGCTGAACGTGTTCGTGCTGGTGAAGACTTTAATACGGTTCTTGGTGACAGCTTAAAGGCAGATTCGCTCGGACAGGCTGTTACTTTCCAAAGTACATCACCTATTTCACGTAGCGTTCAAAATGCAGATCTGGGTCAAGATGCTCTAGTGCTCGGCTTTTCTGATAAAAAAGGAACCGTCTTTACGGTTCCAAACGCAGAAAACACACATATTGTCATGCGCATCACAGAGGTCCAATTCAATGATAATAAGCTGACGGATGAGCAAGCTCTAGCACTTAACAATGCTGCATCTTCTGATATTGTCACGCAAGTTGTTACTGACCTACAATCAAGAGAACCAGTTACTGTAAATCAGGCGGCGATTGATTTGGCACTTACGCCGTATGGTGGACATGGTGGACAGCACGGTTACTAAGTGAGAATAGAACCTAAAGTATAGAGTATCGGGGGAAACATGCAGGACATAAAAGAGGTTATTGGCAAGCTTGCCAATGGAGACACTCTAAGCCGCGAAGAAACGCAATCGGCATTTGACGTTATCATGTCTGGTGAAGCAACAGATTCGCAAATTGGTGCTGTTCTGATGGCTATGCGTGTGCGCGGTGAAACCGAGGACGAATTTGCAGGTGCTGTTGATACAATGCGCGCCAAAATGCTGACGGTTGATGCACCTATTGATGCGATTGACATTGTAGGTACAGGCGGAGATGCAAAAGGCTCTTATAATATTTCGACGTGTACTTCCCTTGTAACTGCAGCTTGTGGCGTAACCGTTGCTAAACACGGCAACCGTTCACTCTCTTCTAAGTCTGGCGCGTCGGATGTTTTAACTGCACTTGGCGTAAACATTGAACTTACACCAGGTCAGATTTCTGATTGTATTGAAGATGCTGGTATTGGTTTCATGTTCGCGCCAGCGCATCATTCTGCCGTGCGCCATGTGGGCCCTGCCCGCGTTGAACTTGCCACGCGTACAATTTTTAACTTGCTTGGCCCTATGTGTAATCCTGCTGGTGTTAAACGCCAATTGCTGGGTGTATTTGCACCGCAATGGGTTTTAACCGCTGCCAAAGTGTTACAAAAACTTGATTCTGAAAAAGTTTGGGTTGTGCATGGCCAAGGTTTTGATGAAGTTACTATAACAGGTACGACACAAGTTGCAGCACTCCAGAATGGCAGTATTGATACGTTTGAAATTTCACCCACTGATTTTGGGTTTGATGTTCAAGATGAAAGCGCGATTGCAGGTGGCGATGCGAGCGAAAATGCAATTGCTTTGCGCGATGTACTTGATGGCAAGCCATCCGCCTATCGCGATATGGTTATCATGAACACAGCCTGTTCGCTTGTTGTCGCGGATAAAGCTGCTGATCTTGGACAAGGCGCTGCAATGGCAAAAGATGCAATTGATAATGGCGCAGCGGCAAAAACGTTAGACAAACTCATTGAAGTTTCCAATCAAGGCAATGCGTAATGGCTGATATTCTCAAAAAGATTGAAGCTTATAAGCGTGTAGAAATCGCGGCGGCTAAGTCGGCTGTTTCATTGGACGCGCTTAAATCACAAATGGCTGATGTTTCTGCGCCACGCGGGTTTCAAGCAGCACTTCAATCTAAGCTCGATACTGGTGACTATGCGCTGATTGCAGAGATCAAGAAGGCAAGCCCATCCAAAGGCCTTATCCGTGAAGACTTCAATCCGCCAGAACTCGCAAAAGCTTATGAAGCTGGAGGTGCTGCCTGTCTTTCCATTTTAACGGACACGCCAAGCTTTCAAGGTGCACCGGAATTTTTAACACATGCACGCGATGCGGTTTCCTTGCCTACCATTCGCAAAGACTTCCTATATGAACCGTATCAGGTTTATGAGGCGCGCGCTTGGGGTGGTGATTGTATTCTTATCATTATGGCATCGCTCACAGATGACGAAGCGGTAGCACTTGAAGAAACTGCATTTGAACTTGGCATGGATGTACTGGTTGAAGTGCATGACGAAGAAGAAACCGAACGCGCATTGAAGCATATGAAGTCAGATTTGCTTGGCGTGAACAATCGTAATCTCAAAACCTTTGATGTATCACTTGAAACAAGCGAACGTCTGGCAAAAATGATCCCAGATAATAAATTACTGGTCGGTGAAAGCGGATTGTTTGAACCATCAGATCTCGCCAGACTTTCAAAGTCTGACATTCGCACGTTCCTGATTGGTGAAAGCCTGATGCGCAAGGATGACGTTGCAGAGGCAACGCGCGCTTTGCTTGCGAACCCTGTTGCACGGGCTGCCTAACCAATGTCCAAACTCACACACATAGACAATGCTGGCGAGGCCCACATGGTAGATGTGGGAGCAAAGGAAAACACTTCGAGAGAAGCAACGGCCACAGGCTATGTAAAAATGATGCCTGAAACGCTGGCGCTCGTGCTTGAAGGCAATGCCAAGAAAGGTGATGTGCTCGGCACAGCTCGCATTGCGGGCATTATGGCGGCGAAGAAAACCGCTGACCTTATTCCGCTCTGTCACCCGATTGGCTTGACCAAAGTTACAGTAGAAATCGAAGCTGACGAAACTTTGCCTGGTTTGCGCGTATCGGCGACGGCCGGCGTTTCCGGTCAAACCGGTGTGGAGATGGAAGCACTTACGGCATGTTCTGTGACCTGTCTTACAATCTACGACATGGTGAAAGCAGCTGATCGCGGCATGGAAATTTCCGGCATCGTATTGTCAGAGAAAAAAGGCGGGAAGTCCGGCCATTGGAAGCGTGAAGGCTAATGTCGCTCGACAGGCTCATCCCCGCCGAAGAAGCACTAGAAATTGTTCTGGATGGCGTTCAGTCAATTGGTGAAGAAATTCTAGCCTTAAACAATGCTTCTGGCCGCACGTTGGTTTCAGATCTTGCATCATTGCGGACCCAGCCGCCTTTTGATGCATCCGCCATGGATGGTTATGCGGTTCTGCAAAGAGATGTGACCTCCCTTCCCGTCAAACTTACAATTATTGGTGAATCTAAAGCTGGTACACCGTTTGATAAGCCCGTTGTTGCAGGAGAAGCGGTGCGCATTTTTACTGGTGCCGTTATTCCTGAAGGTGCAGACACGATTATTATTCAGGAAAATACGCAACGTGATGGCGATATAGTCACGGTGCTTGAGGGTACAGCACAGGGTAAATATGTGCGCAAAGCTGGGCTTGATTTTAAAACAAGCGAAGTGCTGCTCAACAAAGGTGATGTACTGACACCGTACAAGCTTGCACTTGCCGCATCCATGAACCACCCTGAAGTCGCTGTGTTCAAGCGCCCTACGGTTGCAATGCTTTCCACTGGTGATGAGTTGGTCATGCCCGGTGAAGCCACCCTGCCCGGTCAAATTATTGCATCCAATACATTTGGCATTTCTGCCAGTGTTGAAAATTGCGGTGCGCAGTTACTCGATTTAGGCATTGTGATTGATACGCGTGAAGCACTCAAAGCGCAGTTTCAAACGGCCATTGATCAAGGCGCAGATATTATCATTACAACCGGTGGTGCATCAGTTGGTGACCATGATTTGGTGCTGCCTGTTGCGCAAGAACTAGGCTTTGAATTTGAAATTGCCAAAATCGCGATGCGCCCTGGTAAGCCGTTCTTATTCGGCAAGTTTAAACATAAAGGCCGTACAGTTTACATCACTGGTCTTGCGGGCAATCCTGTCTCTTCACTCGTTGCATTCAACGTATTCGTCAAACCTCTTATCCAAAAACTTTCTGGCGAACCACCTGAAGCATTGAAACCAGTTTCTGCAATACTTGGCTGTGATCTTCCAGAAAATGATGAACGCGCGGAATATATGCGAGCACTTCTCACAATTTCTGAGGATGGTCAGCGCATCGCAACACCATTTACAAAACAAGACAGCTCCATGTTGGCCAATCTTGTCCGAGCGCAGTGCCTTGTATACCGCGCAGTCAAAGCGCCCGCCGCCAAGGCTGGAGATGCATGTCAGATTGTCGTTATTTCTTGAAAAACGAGATTAACTTATAATCTCACATCACTCATCCTTAGAGTCTGATTCAAAATTAATACTCAGTTTTCATCAGCCTTGCTATATGTCTTGAAGTTCTGCGGATTGAAGCGATTAGTAACCAACTTTCTGATGATTGGATTGTCTTTTCCCAATCTTTTGCCAGTCGCCTGCAACGTCCCAGCCATGCGAAGGTGCGCTCAACAACCCAGCGTCTTGCGATGACGACAAAACCAGTTGCCTGATTAGGTCGGCGTACAATTTCAATTATTGGCGAACGTTCTAGGTTCAGTACGGCGGAATTGAGTTGATCACCCGCATATCCACCGTCCGCATAAATGCGTTCAACAGTTGGAAAGCTTTCCATTGTGTCTGCAATCACATTAGGCGCACCGTGACGGTCTTGTGTGCCTGCACTATGAACTTCTGCTGATAGCAAGTTTCCTTGTGTATCAACGGTTAGATGACGTTTTCGCCCTTTTATTTTCTTGCCCGCGTCGTAACCTGATATTCCGCCACTCTCTGTTGTTTTGACAGATTGACTATCAATGATAGCAGCCGTTGGCTCTGCTTGACGATCACAAACTAGCCGACTGGTGACGCTCAAAAGCTCATTGATAATAGTGAAAGTGCCATCGTCTCGCATCTTGTAAAAATAATACCGTACGGTCGAGATCGGTGGAAAGTCTTTTGGTAACAACCTCCACTGACAACCCGTGGAAGCAATATACTGAATGGCTTCCCAAACCGAACGCATATCAACCCTTCGCGGACGACCAACGTGTGAGCGAGTTTCAATAGTTGATGAGATTAATTCCCACTCTTCATCACGACAATCGCTTGCATAACGCAAGTCGCTTCTGTCATGATAAGCGCGAGTGATTTCTGTCCAAGGCATCATAATTCTCCGATTCACCAAATCAAAGAATTATAAACCTATGAAATCACTCGCAATAATTTCCAATCAGACTCTAACGGCAGGCATTTGGATTTTTATCATTGTTACACTAGGATAAACGTTTGCTTAATTAACCAACAGATGCGCGCCGGACGGTTTATCCAATGTCTCCTTCGGATGAATGT
>CAZXZQ010000190.1:0-5756 GCA_964645215.1 uncultured Rhizobiaceae bacterium
TGGTTGGACTAGGGGGTACGATGGGTACGGACCTCGTTTTGGATTGCTGTCAGGCTCTCCCGCTAGGTGTACCAAAATACGTTGTTTCGACGGTTTCATTCTCGCCTCTTATTCCGGCCAGTCGATTATCCCCGGATATCCAGATGATCCTCTGGGCTGGCGGCCTGTATGGACTTAACTCAGTTTGCAAGTCATCACTCAGTCAGGCAGCAGGTGCTGTATTGGGAGCTGCTCAAGCGGTTGAAATGCCGGTTCGTAACAAACCGGTGATTGGCATGATGAGCCTTGGCTCGTCCTGTTTAAAATATATGACCATGCTTAAGGAGCCACTCGAAGCGCGTGGATTTGAAGTTGCTGTATTCCACGCCACAGGCATGGGGGGGATGGCGTTTGAAGCTCTTGCCAGACAAGGTTATTTTGCTGCGGTTTTGGATCTTGCCTTGCCAGAGCTTGGAAATCTGATGGTAGGGTCAGCTGTGAACGGTGGCGAAGATCGTCTTACGAATGCAGGCGCATTTGGCACTCCGCAGATAGTCTCGCCGGGTTGTGCTGACCTGATTGATTTTCCTGGGTGGCAGGAAATTCCAGCAAAATATACGGACCGCCCGTTTCACGCGCATAACCGTCTGATCAAATCATCAGGTCTTTCACCAGATGAACGTCGCGAACTTATCCGAGATATTTCAGAACGATTAGACGGAGCGAATGGACCAGTGCATTTTGTTATGCCTCTTCACGGCGTTGAAGAATGGGACCAAGAGGGTGAACCTGCCTATGACCCGGACGGGCTGGCTGCGATGATTGACGAAGTGCGTAAATCGATCAACGTACCGGTTGCCGAGGTCGACGCGCATATCAACGATCAAGCCTTTTCTGACAAGGTGATTGAAATTCTGGATGCTTGGATTGCTGATGGAACTGTAAAACTCGAAGCCAATGGATGAACGCTACGCAATACTTTTTGAGCCTGTTAAAATTGGCCCGGTAACGACGCCAAACCGCTTTTATGCTGTCCCGCATGCAACGGGCCATGGTTGGAGCCAACCAAGCGGTGCAATTGCTTTACGTGGCATGAAGGCCGAAGGCGGATGGGGTACGGTTGCAGTTCAAATTACAGAAATTGGGCCAGACACGGATTTTGCCAATCACCCGATGGAGCGGATTTGGGATAATAGTGACATCCCACGCCACGTAGCTCAAGTAGAAGCGATTAAAAAGCATGGAAGCCTTGCGGCAATAGAGCTTGGTCATGGTGGGATGCGGGCAAGAAATATTACGACCGGGGAGAGTGTAATTGGGCCGAGCGCATTGCCGATCCTACGTCCCGAAGTTCCATTGCAATCTAGGCAAATGACTTTGGATGACATTACTGCATTTCGTACACGTCACAAGGCTGCAGCGCAGCGTGCTATTAGCGCAGGCTATGATATTATCTATGTATATGCAGCGCATGATTTATCGATCTTGAGTCATTTTCTTTCACTTCAAACCAACAAACGGAATGACGAATATGGTGGTTCATTCGAAAACCGATTGCGCCTTTTAAAGGAAGTTCTGGAAGATACACTCGAAGTTGCAGAAGGCAAGGCTGCCGTCGCATTGCGTTTCAGTGTTGCAGAGCCGGGTAAGTCGCCTGGCTTGCGTCATGATGGTGAGGGGAGAGATGTCGTCGAAGCGCTTGCAGAGCTGCCTGACCTTTGGGATGTGAATATTTCTGGGTGGCCAGAGGATAGTAAAACAGCAAGATTTTCAGATGAAGGTTTTCAACTGCCATTCACAGATTTTGTCAAATTGATCACAACTAAACCGGTGGTGGGTGTGGGGCGGTTCACGTCTCCTGATACAATGGTTTCACTCATTAAGAACAAACGTCTCGATTTGATCGGCGCCGCACGTCCATCAATTGCTGATCCATTTTTGCCTAATAAAATACGCGAAGGGCGAATTGAAGAAATACGCGAATGTATTGGCTGCAATATTTGTGTCAGCATGGATGCTTACGGTCTTCCGTTGAGATGTACGCAAAATGCTACAATTTCAGAGGAGTGGAGACGAGATTGGCATCCGGAAGCGCCCGCAATTTCGAAGGGGCGTAAATCTCATCTGGTCATTGGCGCAGGACCTGCTGGGTTGGAATGTGCAACAGTTTTGATGAAGGCTGGACAGCATGTCACTGTTGTGGAGAAAGAAGGTGAGGCGGGTGGACGTACGTTACGCGAGGCAAAATTACCGGGTCTAGCAAGTTGGAACCGGGTGCACGATCATCGTCTTTATCTCATGTCACAAAGTAAGGATGCCGAACTATTTCTAAATAGCAATCTCGCTATTGAGGAAATTGCCGAGTTTGATGCAGACACCATCACATTGGCAACGGGTGCTAAATGGCGAGCAGACGGCGTTGGCTCTACAAGTTTCGAGCCATTAGATTTCAGTAACATGCCCATATTCACACCGGATGATGTCATGGATGGGGTTGCAGAAATAGAAACGATGAACGACATCCTCGTTTATGACGATGATCATTTTTATATGGCGAGCGTTCTGGCAGAAAAGCTGGCAATGGAAGGTAAGAAAATAACCTTCGCAACGCCTCTTCCAATGATCGCCACTTGGACAGATTTTACGTTGGATCAAAGCCGTATTATTGAACGCTTAGTTGAGCTTGGTGTTAAGCTCATGCCAAATGTTAAGCTTAGTTCTACTCACGCCACGGCCAATGTTTTGACCGGGGAAGTGGTGGAAATTGAGGCCAAGGCCATCGTCTTCGTAGGCGCCCGCATACCAAGCGACAATTCATTGATAACGCTTAAAACCAAACTTCCTGACACAGTGATCAAAGCTGCTGGAGATTGCCTTACGCCAGGGATCATCCAAGCTGCGGTCCTGTCTGGTCATACAGTAGCACGACAGATTTTAGATCCATCCTTATCGGCTACTGGTTTTAAACGAGAGCAGATTTTTGTTTGAGTAGACTTTGCGTGAAAATGCAGGCCAGTATCTAATGTTTGATTGCCAATTCAGTCAAAGCCTCTTTGTTAGCAACAACCAACGTGCCGCGTGATTGTTCAATCCAATTACGTCTTTGAAACTCTTGTAGTTGGCGAGATATAACTTCTCTTGCAGTACCAAGCTCAGTTGCAAGCTTTTGATGTGTTGTTTTTACTTCATTTTCATTCTTGGATAGTTCGAGAAGTTTATTCGCCAGACGAATATCTAAACGCCGGAATGCGACTTCATTGATGATCATCATTAACTCTGTCAGGCGAAGAGAGAAGGTAGAGAAAACAAAATTACGAAAACATTCCGAGTTTGCAATCAATTCATCAAAAACGCCTTTGGGTATAATTACGGCTTCAAGCTCTGTTTCAGAGATGCCTTGAGCCGAATAGTCTTCTTGTCCAAGAAGACAAGACGCGGTCATAATGCAACTTTGACCCGCTTCAATACGATAGAGTACAATTTCTCGCCCGCCATCTGATATTTGCTGAACGCGTACGGTTCCATCAATTAGGAAAATCATGTTTTCAGCGGGCTTTTCTGGCGCAAAGATTTCGACACCAGACGGAATGGATAAAACACGACTTTCTTCCAGAATAGCATTGCGCCAGTCCGGTTCCAAACTTTCAAGCCCAACAAATCTCTCAATCCAATTCGTAGTCATAGGATGCTTTCGTTTATTCCACTAAGGCTTATTTTACAGGAAGCTTATCTGAAATCCATCTTAGCACGCCACCGTCTACATTTACGACATTTTCAAAGTCAGCAGCCTTTAGTAATTTACCAGCCTTATCTCCGCGCATACCTGACTTACAACAAACAATGATTGAACTTTGTTTATTGCCTTCAGTTGCTGAAAGAATTTTCTCTACAAAACTCGGATTTTGCAGGGCTACTTGCTTGCAACCTTCTGGGCTGCCAGTTGCTGCCCATTCATCAGGCTCTCGTACATCTATGAGTATGGCCTCTCCAGACGACATAATCTCATATGCATCATGAGGGTTAATTTTTGAGACAGATAATGATCTATTATCTATCCCAAGTTTTTTAGCGATTGAACTAAACATGTGTTTTAATCACTTCTTACTCTGAGCGAGTACGAAGACCCAAAATGCTATAGGCAGGGCAAAAACTAACAGCACCAGTGATGATAAAGACAGCTGCTGCAATTGCCGCAGCAATTCCTAAACCTGTATTAATACCTAGTGTACCCATTGCAAGCAATGCCACTAATATAATGCCAGCGATAACTCTAAGCGCACGATCCCAAGTTCCAACATTCAATTTCATAACAATCTCCTTTTATATCTGTTGATCCATAAAAAGTAGAACGTTTGTATGGTGGTGTAAGTGACAATGTCACCAACGGGGCCAATAAGTTGAACTCACAAACTTGTTATCGTTTGTTGGGTTTTAAATGTGACAAAGTCACAAAGAGTTGGAACTTGATAATATATAGATTTTGAGCATTCAAAAGAGGTCGTAAAATTTAAGGCAAAAAGAATAAGTGGTGAGCAGTCATATTTAAGACTGCTCTGTAATGTCACTTCATTAAATTGAACAAAAACGGAAACTATGGATATTATTTTCGGATACATTGCTGGATTGCTGACGCTGCTAAACCCATGTGTTTTGCCGGTGTTGCCTGTGATCCTGATTACCGCACTTAATACCCATCGTCTTGGACCGATTTATCTGTGCGCTGGACTTTGTTTGACATTCGTCACTGTTGGTATGTTTGTGGCTTCTCTTGGACCAGCACTTGGTGTCGATGATATACTCATCTCGCGCATCGCCAGTATGGTGATGATTGGTTTCGGGTTGATTTTGCTTTTACCGGCGCTCAGCCAAAGATTCACACTTGTTGCTAGTACGGCAAGCAATTCACTATCCACAAAAACCGCTGGCTTCGATGGGCAAGGACTGAATGGTCAGTTTATTACTGGCGCATTACTGGGTGCCGTTTGGACGCCGTGTATTGGTCCAACACTTGGGGGAGCCATTGCATTAGCATCTGCTGGCAATAATTTGATTTGGGCAACACTTATCATGCTTGCATTTGCCTTGGGCGTGAGTACCGTCATTCTTGTTTTAGGTGCACTTTCGCGCGATGCGCTGATGCGTCAACGCGATCGAATGCAAAAATTATCACAACTAGCGCGCCCAATTATGGGTGGCTTGCTTGTTTTCATCGGCCTGTTTTTACTGCTTGGTTTTCACTATACAATTGAACGTTGGGCAATTGAAAACCTGCCATACTGGTTCCAAGATTTATCTATTACATTCTAACTCATTAAGGAGAAAAACATGAACTTCACTAGACGAAACTTTTTGTCCACTACTGCATTTGCGACTGTGGCAGCTGTGCTTCCAATGTCTACCTATGCTAAAACAGTGCAATATTCGCATGAAACATTCGATCAGTATCTTGCATCAGGAAAAACATTTTTAATGGGCGTTCATGCAAAATGGTGTTCGACCTGTGATCGCCAAAAGCGCGTGATCAATCAACTGCGCCAAGAAGGCGAGCCTTACAAAAGTATGACATTGCTAGCAGTTGATTGGGATGAAAATCGCACGAGTCCACTGATAGGCAAGTATAACGTTCCACGCCGTTCAACGCTCATCATGTTCAAAGATGGTAAAGAAGTTGGTCGGGTTGTGGCAGGAACCAGTACTTCAGAAATCCAAGCTTTGATCGATAAAGGCTTTTGATATGAGAATATGGCAGTAATGCTTTTAATCTCCTGCAAAGCTAA
>CAZXZQ010000191.1:0-5695 GCA_964645215.1 uncultured Rhizobiaceae bacterium
CTAAGCGCCGTCCTGCAAAACCAAATTATGCGGTTACAGCGACACATAAGCGCGAGCCAACAGGCATTTTTGCCGCCTTTGGTAAGAAGAAGAAAAAGCAGCGTGTTTATAATACCCGCCCAAAGAAAAAAGTTAGATATGTACGTAGCAGAGCTGCGCCAAAAACCAGAACGCAAGCAAGACCGCAGATTGATCCAAAATTTTTGCCGCAAGTTGTTTCGTATCAAACAAGCCAAAAGGTAGGTACGATCATTATTGATACAAATACCCGCCACCTTTATCTCGTACTCGGCAATGGCAAAGCTCGCAGATATGGCGTGGGCGTTGGTAAACAGGGTTTTGAATGGACAGGTACAGAGCGTATTTCACGCAGAGCTGAATGGCCAAGCTGGACACCCCCTAAAGAAATGATTGCACGCGAACGTAAAAAGGGTCGTGAACTACCTGCTTTCATGCCAGGTGGACCTGCTAACCCAATGGGTGCGCGCGCACTATATTTAGGCAGTACGCTGTATCGTATTCATGGAACAAATCAGCCTTGGACAATTGGCCAGGCAGTATCATCAGGATGTATTCGCATGCGAAATCAAGATGTTATCGATTTGTATGAACGCGCTAGAAATGGTGCAAAAGTGATTGTTTCTTAAGATACAAAGAGACAATTGTTAAAGGGGTATAGATTTAAAGGCAGGTAATGGTGAATTTGGCTAATTACCCGTCTTTATCTTTTAAACCTTCTAAGTGTGACTTTACGTCTGATAAATCTTAAAAATTGTGAAGAGCTTTTGAGACTTAACAGTTGTATTTCACGCGTTCTAAAAGTATTATTAATACATTCATTTATTTTTGAGCGGGATAGAGATGATGATAACTAGACGTAAAGCACTTTCAGGATTATTGGGTAGCGCAGTTGCTACAACATGTATGACGCCAGCATTTGCTGAGCGTGTTTATAATTACAATACGCGTCGTTGGGAAAAAGTTGATACAAACATTATTCGCACGGACCGTCGTGTACCTGCAAAATTCAGTCGCAGAAATGTCACGATAAAAACCAAAGCAAAACCGGGTACAATTATCATCCATACGGATGCTAAAATGCTTTATCATGTGACCGGCAAAAACAAAGCAACGCGCTATGGCGTTGGTGTTGGGCGCGAAGGCTTCGCTTGGCAAGGTGACGCAACAATTCGCCGCAAAGCAAAATGGCCAACATGGACACCACCTGCAGAGATGCGTGCACGTGAAGCCAAAAAAGGTATCATTTTGCCTGTAACCCAAAAAGGTGGCATTGATAACCCACTTGGCGCGCGCGCATTATACTTGTATCAAGGCAATCGTGACACGCTATATCGCATTCATGGCACTAACCAACCTTGGTCAATTGGCTTGAACCTTTCATCAGGTTGTATCCGCATGTTGAATAAAGATGTTGAACATCTTTATGAGCATGTGAAGCTGAACAGCAAAGTTGTTGTAATTGGCCCGGGCGAGAGTACCGGAAAAGTTTTCAGTGAGAAAAAAGGCTTTTTCTCAATGTTTAACTAAGCGGACTTTGCCGAGGGATATTCTCTCGGCAGATTTCTTTTTATCCTGAGTAGCTTTCCTATTTTCAATTAAACGTTCAAGCTCTATACATTTAGTATGAGCCGGTTTGATGATCTTGAAGTATTTTCCAAAGTTGTAACGGCCGGAAGCATGTCCGGTGCCGCCCGAGAAATGGGCGTGTCGCCCGCTGTTGTATCAAAGCGATTGCAACGGCTTGAAGCGCGACTTGGTTCGCGGCTTTTAAATCGAACAACACGGCAAATTTCATTGACTGAGGCAGGTGAAGCTTTCTTCGCTCGCGTGGTTGAAATTCTTGCAGGTCTAGAAGAAGCTGAATCAGTTCTTTCAACCGGTGCAAAAGATGCACGTGGTACCTTAAAGGTTTCTGCCCCAACTTCGTTTGGGCGGATGCACATTGCGCCAAATATCGTCAAATTTATGAATGCTAATGTGGATCTGAAGCTTAACATTGAGCTGTCTGATGAGTATGTCGATATCGTTTCTGCCGGCATTGATCTTGCCATTCGCATTGGTGAATTGCCGGATTCTACGTTAGTGGCGCGCAAACTTGCGCCAGTTCGCCGAATTTTATGCGCGAGCCCTAAATATGTAAAAGCCCATGGAGCGCCAAAGACATTGGAAGATTTATCGAACCACGCATTGATTGCTCCGCATAACCAAGGGCCATGGAAACTGGAAGGAAATGGCGAGGCAGTATTTTATCGTCCAGATTCCACCCTGCAGACTAATTCAAGTGAAGTGGTGCGCGAAACCGTTCTTGCTGGTCTTGGTATAGCGATGCGCTCAACTTGGGATGTTGGTACTGAATTAAGTGATGGAAAACTTGTTCAGGTATTACCGGACTATAGTACCAAAGGCCTGGGTATTTATGCGGTCTATCCTAGTAGAAATTATTTGCCAGCTAAGGTAAGATTTTTTGTAGATTATCTAGCGGAACTGTTTGGCCCTATTCCTTATTGGGAAACCGGTTTGAAGTTAAAGAAGTAAACGATATGGAAAACCAAAAAACTGTTGCTTTGTTCGTTACATGTCTTGTTGATTTTTTCAGGCCATCCGTTGGATTTGCTGCAATAAAATTGTTGGAAGATGCAGGCTGCAAAGTTGAAGTGCCAGTTCAACAAACTTGTTGCGGTCAACCAGCTTGGAACTCAGGTGATCGCAAAGATACGCGTGAAATAGCAGAGCAGGTGATCCGGAGTTTTGAGGCATATGATTATGTCGTGCTGCCGTCTGGTTCATGCGCAGGTATGATGAGCCATCATTATCCTGAAGTATTTAAAGGCGATACGATTTGGGAAAATCGTGCGTTGGATTTTGCACGAAAATCATATGAATTGATCTCCTTCTTAACTGACGTTTTGGGTGTGGAAGATGTAAAGACGAAGCTTGATGCGTCCGTGACATATCATGATTCTTGCGCAGGATTGCGTGAACTTGGGATTTCCAGTCAACCCAGAAAGCTGCTTGAAAGTGTAGAAGGCTTGAAGCTAAATGAGATGAAAGACAGCGAAACTTGTTGCGGATTTGGCGGCACGTTTGCAGTTAAATATTCTGATATTTCAAACTCAATTGTTAGTACAAAAACAGAAAACATTGAGGGTGCTGGTGCTCAAATTTTAGCCGCGGGCGACCTTGGCTGTTTGCTAAACATGGCTGGCAAATTAAAGCGTGATGGCAGCTCTATCGAAGTGCGTCATGTCGCGGAAGTTTTAGCCGGTATGATGGATACACCTCCAATTGGAGAAGCAAGCGCGACACGTAAGAGGGGCGCTTGATGGAAATCAGCACACCTCACTTTAAGCAAAATGCAATTGAAGCCATGAAGGATGAGCAATTGCAGGGCGCTATGAGCCATGTGCGAAAAAATTTCATTGAAAAACGTACGCAGGCAGCAAATGGTATAAATCATTTCGAGACAATGCGTGATAATGCGCGTGATATTAAGAACCATGTTTTGGAAAACTTGGATATTTATCTAGAGCACTTTGAAGAGAAGGTTATGGCGCAAGGTGGTCATGTGCATTGGGCAGCTACCGCATCAGACGCGCGTAATCATGTTTTGGACATTTGCCGCAAACATAACGCCCAAACAGTTACCAAGGGCAAGTCCATGATTTCCGAGGAGATCGGCCTTAATGATTTTCTTGAGGCTCAAAAAATAACGCCAGTCGAAACTGACCTTGGTGAATACATAATTCAGTTACGCGGTGAAAGCCCGAGCCATATTATTGCCCCAGCAGTGCATGTAAGCATCGATCAGGTGAGAGATGATTTTCGTCGTGAACATACGCATTTGGATAAGGATCGTCCGATGGATGATCCACAAACATTATTATCTGAAGCACGAGATATTTTACGTCAAAAATTTCTAAATGCTGACATTGGTATTACTGGGGCTAATTTTCTGGTTGCAGAAACTGGCACATCAGTCATCGTGACAAATGAGGGTAATGGTGACTTAACTCAGACACTGCCACGGGTTCACATCGTGCTTGCCTCGATTGAAAAGATTGTTCCTAATCTTGAAGACATGTCGCAGATTTTGCGTGTTCTTGCGCGGTCAGCTACCGGCCAGGAGGCTTCGGTTTATACAACACTTTCTTCTGGGCCTAAGCGTGAGGGTGATGTTGATGGCCCAGAAGAATATCATGTTATTCTTTTAGACAATGGACGGTCCTCCATGCTTGGAACAGAGTTTCAAGAGATGCTGCGCTGCATCAGATGTGGTGCATGTATGAACCATTGTCCGGTCTATCATGCGCTAGGTGGCCATGCTTATGGCTGGGTATATCCAGGCCCTATGGGTTCTGTGCTATCACCAGGCCTTACGAGCATTGATGAAACAGGTCATATGCCAAATGCCTCTACGTTTTGTGGGCGATGTGAATCGGTTTGTCCGGTACGTATTCCCTTGCCAAAGCTTATGCGCAATTGGCGCGAGAAAGAATTTGAAAAACACCTCACGCCCGCGAGCCAAAGACGAAACTTAAAACTATGGGCTTGGCTTGCTAAGCGGCCAGCGCTTTATCGTAATGCAACTGGGTTAGCGCGTTTAGGCATGCGGTTAATTGGGGCAGGTAGCGGCCATGTGCGCTGGTTGCCAATGGGTGGTGAATGGACCAAACATCGCCAAATGCCAAAGCCTGAAGCAAAGTCTTTCATGGCGCAATATCAAGCAAGAAACGGACGCAACTCATGAGCATGCGTTCAGAGATATTGGGTAAAATTCGTGACAGCATTGGCGGCACGGATGAGCGTCGCAAAGTTACAAGTGAACGAATGGGTAAGCCTTCACGTGGCATTACGCCCTATGATTTAAAAAATAATAAAGACACGTTTGAGCTTTTCAAAGAAAAACTGGCTGCAAGTCTTGCAAGTTTCGACGAGTGCAAACCCAGTGAAGTTGAAGGTAAAATTATTGACTTTTTGAGAAGGCAAAACGCGCCGCTTTCATTTCGCATGGGAGAGAGCCCAGAGCTTGATAAATACAATCTGGGTAAAAATAAGCTGCTGGAAGTGAAGCATGGCAAAAGTGATGGCAATGATCTTGCTTCAGTCAGCACTGCTTTTTGTGGTGTTGCAGAAACCGGCACACTGGCACTCACGTCTGGGTCAGAAAATCCTACCACACTTAATTTCTTGCCAGAAAACCACATCGTCATCATGCGTAAGTCTGATGTGATTGGCCATCAAGAAGATGTTTGGATCAAGCTCCGTGAAGCCTATGGCGAACAGGTTATGCCTCGCACTGTGAATTTTATTACGGGTCCGTCGCGCTCGGCAGATATCGAGCAAACTATGATTTTAGGTGCGCATGGGCCGATACGCTTACATGTAATTATGGTTCCATAAATGCCTCTACAAAATCGCGTTTTGCCAGATGGAAAAATTGTTGCTCAACCTTGGCGCGGAAACTTTATGGGTAATAAGGGTGGGCGCATTCATGACCCAGAAACCAGAACTTTACTAAAACGCAAATGGGCGTCAAAACGCTGGATTATCTGTGTCACCGAATTTAAAAACCGTCAGCGCACCGTTATGGGTGAGGGATACACAGAGCTCTTTTTTCTCGATGAAGTTTCTGCACTTGCAAGTGGTCATCGTCCTTGTTTTGAGTGTCGAAGAA
>CAZXZQ010000192.1:0-5671 GCA_964645215.1 uncultured Rhizobiaceae bacterium
AACCAATCAACAAAAATGCATCAATTATATAATTATTTTGAGCCGGGAGCCGCCGCGCGAACAGCGTCATCCACATGTGCTTCAAACTGTTTGAAATTATCGGTGAACATGGTCACGAGCTTTGCGGCTTGTTCGTCATAAGCGCCTTTATCTGCCCATGTGTCACGCGGATTAAGGATGCTTGTATCAACACCCTCAACAATTTCAGGAACAAGAAAACCAAAATTATCATCGGTTCTGAAAGAACCGGTGTTAAGCGAACCATCAAGGGCTGCAGCTAAAAGCCCGCGCGTTGCTTTAATCGGCATACGGCTACCTTCGCCATAAGGGCCACCTGTCCAACCTGTATTAACAAGCCAGCAATCAACATTATGTTTGGCAATTAAATCACGCAGAAGGTTGCCATATTCAGACGGGTGGCGCGGCATGAAAGGCGCACCAAAACACGTTGAAAATGTTGCTTGTGTACCCGCAACACCTTTTTCTGTACCTGCCACTTTGGCGGTGTAACCTGAAAGGAAGTGATACATTGCTTGCGCCGGCGTTAGTTTTGCAATTGGAGGCAAAACGCCAAACGCATCAGCGGTTAGCATAATGATGTTTTTAGGATGTGGTGCCGTTCCTGTTTCTGAGGCATTCGGAATGAAATTGATCGGATAAGCACAGCGTGCATTTTCCGTGAGACTGCCATCATCAAAATCAGGTGTACGATTTTCATCCAACACAACGTTTTCAAGCACGGTGCCAAAGCGTTGCGTGGTTGAATAAATTTCTGGCTCAGATTCTGCTGAAAGACGAATTGTTTTCGCGTAACAGCCACCTTCGAAATTGAAGATACCGTCGCCATTCCAACCATGCTCATCATCGCCAATTAGCGTACGGCTTTGGTCGGCTGAAAGGGTTGTCTTGCCTGTGCCAGAGAGACCGAAAAACACAGCACTATTGCCAGCGTCATCATGGTTGGCAGAACAATGCATTGGCATTGTGCCCTGTTCAGGCAATAAAAAGTTGAGGTATGAGAATACAGATTTCTTCATTTCGCCGGCATAAGATGTGCCGCCAATAAGAACCAGTTTGTTTTTGAAGTCACACGCAATCACAGTTTCTGTACGACACCCATGACGTTCAGGATCTGCACGAAAATCCGGCATGTCTATAATTGTGAATTGTGGATCAAATCCATGTAGTTCATTTGCTTGCGGGCGGATCAGCAAATTGCGAATAAAGAGCGCATGCCAGGCTTTATTTGCAACAACACGCACTTTAATTTGTGATGCGCTGTCTGCACCACCAAAAAGATCTTGAACAAAAAGCTCTCTGCCATTTGCATGATCCATCATATCTTGTTTTAAAATAGCGAAATGCTCTGGCGACATTTCTTTGTTATTATCCCACCAGACAGTGTTCTCAGTAACATCATCTCTAACCGTGAATTTATCCTGTGCGGAACGTCCGGTATGAACACCTGTTTCAACACATAAGGCACCCATATCTGTGATACGGCATTCTTCCCGGGCGATAGAGGCTTCATATAAATGAGGTGCAGTTTGATTCTCAAACACCGCTGCTGGGGAGGTAACTCCCAATGATTTAAGATTTTCAAGAATTGCATCTTTGCTTGAATTGCTCACGCTATCTGCCCTTTTTTGGATAAATTACACCGTCAATGGAACATTGGCGATGGCGTGTTTTAACGACTTAATCGTAAAATTTCCATATATAAGATAGTATAATTATGAGTTTTTCGCACATTTTTGTAATATACGTTAACGCAACATGTTCAAGCAGGTCGAACCCTGCCATATTTTATACAAATTTATGTCGCCAATGATCAGGATATTACTTAATATATAAACCACAAGGCAAAATATATTGGCCTTGCAAGGAGATTTTTATGCCCACTATTGCCCTTGTTGATGACGATCGTAATATTCTTACATCCGTATCAATTGCTCTTGAGTCTGAAGGCTATAAAGTTGAAACGTATACAGACGGCACATCAGCCTTAGATGGGTTAAATAATAAACGACCTGACCTTGCTATTTTTGATATTAAAATGCCACGCATGGATGGGATGGAGCTTTTGCGTCGCTTGCGACAAACTTCTGACCTGCCGGTAATTTTTCTAACTTCAAAAGATGATGAAATTGACGAATTATTTGGCCTTAAAATGGGCGCGGATGATTTTATCACAAAACCATTTTCGCAACGCCTTTTGGTTGAGCGTGTAAAAGCAGTTCTGCGCCGGGCGGCTGCCCTACCTGAAGCAAATGTTACATCAGCTGAGGGGTCAAGCAACACGCTTGAACGCGGGCCTTTGGTCATGGACCAAGAACGTCATACCTGTACTTGGCACGGCAATCCTGTAACATTAACTGTCACTGAGTTTCTTATTCTCTTTGCACTTGCGCAAAGACCTGGTGTCGTAAAAAGTCGAGATTCACTCATGGATGCAGCTTACGATGATCAGGTTTATGTTGATGACCGTACAATTGATAGCCACATTAAGCGTCTACGGAAGAAGTTCAAAATTGGCGATGATAATTTTGACATGATCGAAACGCTTTACGGTGTTGGATACAGATTTAGGGAAGCATGACATTAGAGTTGGAACAATCTGAACTTCTTTCTAAACGTTCAACAGAACGAGAGGATAATTATGATCAGAATCCTGCTCAAAAATCTGTTCCCACAAATCCTGAAGAACATACCTCACCACCCGCACCTGCTAAAAAACAGAAGGGCTTTCTCTCTCGCTCATTTAGAAGCCTGAGAAATAATGTATTTTCATCTCTCAACCGTCTGATTGTTTTTTCAAACATTCTGGCCTTGATGTTGTTGATGATCACCATTCTCTACATGAACCAGTTTAGAGAGGGGCTGATTGACGCAAAGGTTGAAAGCCTACTCACGCAAGGCAAGATTATTGCAAGTGCCATTGCGGGCAATGCTACCGCTAGCCCGGATGCAATTGTTATTGATCCAGACAAATTGCTGGAACTACAGGCAGGCGAAAGCATACAGCCGCGCTTGGAAGGATTTCGCTATCCAATAAACCCTGAACAGGTTGCGCCAGTTTTACGCGCTTTGATTAAGCCAACACAAACCCGCGCCCGCATTTATGAACCTGATGGGCTGCTTCTTTTAGATTCACGACTTTTATATGATGGCGGACAAATTCTACGCTATGATTTACCACCCATTGATGGGGCAGAAGAGGATATTGGCTGGATTGATTTTATAGGCGGGACCCTTAACCGTCTTTTCGGTCGTGGCACATTGCCTATCTATCAAGAACTTACAGGCTCTGGCACACAATACCCAGAAGTAGTCTCTGCCCTTAAAGGCAATTCAAGCTCAATTGTTAGGCAAACTGAAAGCGGCAAGCTTACCGTCTCCGTGGCAGTGCCAGTACAGCGCTTTAGGGCAGTATTGGGCGTATTACTGCTCTCAACTGAAGGCGATGATATTGATCGGATTGTAACCGAAGAACGCGTCGCTGTTTTGCGCATTTTTCTTGTAGCAGGCATTATCAGCCTTATTCTTTCTGCCATGTTGGCTGGCACAATTGCAAAACCTCTACGGCGTTTGTCTGAAGCAGCCATCCGTGTAAAACGTGGCGTTAAATCTCGCGTTGACATCCCTGACTTCTCGCATCGTCATGATGAGATTGGCAATCTTTCAACTTCCATAAGTGAGATGACCAACTCATTGTATCAGCGCATTGAAGCCATTGAGAAGTTTGCCGCAGATGTAAGCCACGAACTTAAAAACCCGCTTACCTCGCTTAGAAGTGCCGTTGAAACATTGCCACTTGCGAAGACAGACGAAACGCGAAATAGCCTGCTTGATATTATCCAGCATGATGTGAAGCGTCTTGATCGATTAATTACGGATATTTCTGATGCGTCTCGCCTTGATGCCGATCTTGGACGCCAACGCCTAAACCGTATCGATTTTGCAGAGCTGATTGATAATATAGCAAATGCCAGTGGCGATCTTTATAAAAGACGTAAGGGCATAAATATCAAACTTGATATCAAGCGTTCAGGCCAAGGCAAAAAGGGCTATTTTGTTTCCGGCCATGACATACGCCTTGGGCAGGTGGTTAATAACTTGCTGGACAATGCGAGTTCTTTTGTTGAACGTGATATGGGTCTTATTTCAATACAGCTCACACGAAACAACAAGGCATTACTGCTGGTTGTTGAAGATAATGGCCCGGGAATTCAGGCCGAAGATTTTGACCGTGTCTTTGAGCGGTTTTATACAGACCGTTCTGAAACAGATGGCTTTGGCCAAAATTCTGGACTTGGTCTTTCTATCAGCCGTCAAATTATTGAAGCGCATGGCGGGCTTATTCGTGCGGAAAACAGAACTGATGGGCAAACTGGCGCACGGTTTATTTTAAGTCTGCCTTTAGACAATCAAATTTGAATATGAAACTTTACCATGCATGTGTGGTTCAAATAGAGGACCGCGGAATTTTAATCGATGGTACTTCTGGGTCTGGCAAAACATCTACTGCACTACGACTACTCGAACATGCAAAACTAACCGGCAGAACAGCACATCTTATTGGCGATGATCAGGTATTTCTGGAACCTCAGAATAGTGATTTAACTGCAAGCGTTCCTGAGGCAATTGCCGGGAAAATCGAGATTCGCGGGTTTGGAATTTCTGACCACGCTTATATCGAAAAATCTCACATCCATCTTATTGCGCGTATTGTTGAGGATGAAAAAATCGATCGCATGCCTGATGATCATTCAATTGAGATTGAAGGCATATCCCTTCCCTTATTATATCTGCCAAGAAAGCATGAAGAACTTGCAATGAGAATTATCTTTGCATGGCTTGATGCAAATCGTTAGAGTATCAACTTGTAACTGAAGGCAGTAATTAAGGGACGCAATAATGATTGGTTTGGTGATTGTAACCCACGGCAATCTTTCAATCGAGTTTAAACGCGCCATGGAACATGTGGTGGGTGAGCAGGAAAAGCTTGAAACCGTTTCTATTTCTCCAGAAGACGACATGGAAAAACGCCGCCAAGAAATTAGTGGTGCAATTGATCAGGTCAATGATGGCGATGGCGTAATTTTGTTGACCGATCTTTTTGGCGGTACTCCCAGCAATATGGCAATTTCTCTAATGCAGGATCAACAGATTGAAGTGATTGCAGGTATTAATTTGCCAATGCTCGTTAAATTGGCAAGCCTGCGAGAAACATCGTCACTGGCTGAGGCTGCAGAAAAAGCGCAGGAAGCTGGACGCAAATATATTCATGTGGCAAGCATGATCTTACAGGGAAATTCGTAGGTCAGAGACGAGCCTCATGGAAAATACGAAAATTTTGAAGATTACGAACAAGCTAGGCTTGCATGCTCGCGCATCTGCTAAATTTGTCAAATGTGCTGAGCGCTTTGATGCTGATGTTCGGGTTAGCAAAGACGGACATGTTGTGGGCGGCACGTCAATTATGGGCCTTATGATGTTAACCGCCTCAAAAGATACCGACATTCATTTGTCTGCAACTGGGCCGCAAGCAAGTGAAGCATTGCAAGCCCTTTCCGAGCTAATTGAAGGCCGTTTTGGCGAACCTGAATAGCTCAATTTGTTTGCATTTACCAAAAAACAAAATCATATAAAGAATTCTTTATATCCTATT